>DATLGP010000256.1:0-2586 GCA_035540395.1 Actinomycetota bacterium | reverse complement strand
GGGGGAGAACGTCGGGGTCGGGGTCGGTTCCTCCAGCGGAGCCGGGCTGGGCGCCGGCGGGGTATCGGATCCGATGAAGTTCGACAACAGGGCGATCGCTCCCCCAGCGAGGAGCAGTACCCCCAGTATCAGAAAGCCCAGCCGCCGGGGCGGGTCACCCGCCGGTTCGCCGGACATGACCCGGGTGCGGTCGCCCCGGGACTGCACGAGGGTGGGGTCCGACCCGGCAGCGCCTGCACCCGCGACCGCCCCGGCCGCTGCGACGGCCGGCGCCGAGCCGTCCAGGTCACCCTGCAGGGCGGCGGTATTTGCATAACGATCCTCCGGGTCCTTGGCGAGAGCTCGCATGACCACTCGATCCATCTGTGCCGGTATGCCGGGAACCAGATGCGAGGGCGGAGGAGGCTCTTCGGTCATCAGCCTGGTTGCGATCTCCATCAGGCTCTCGCCGCTGATGGGAGGCCGGCCGGTGAGCATCTCGTACATGACGCAGCCCAGCGCGTAGATGTCGGTGCGGCCGTCCACCGGCGCGCCGTGGGCCTGTTCCGGCGCCAGGTACTTGACGGTTCCGAGCACGGCCCCCGCCTGGGTCAGCCCCTCGGTCTTCGTCTTGGCGATACCGAAGTCCATCACCTTCACCCGGCCCGAGGGCTCGATCATGATGTTGGCCGGCTTGATGTCCCGATGAATGATCCCCTGGTTGTGGGCCACCCCGAGGCCCTCGCAGACTGCCAGCGTTATTGCAGTGACCCGGTCGGGCGGCATGGGGGCGTCTCGCTTGATGACCGCGTCGAGGGTCAGCCCTTCCACGTACTCCATGACGATGTAGTGAAATTCGCCGTCGGCCCCAATGTCGAAGACCCCCACCAGGTTGGGGTGGTTGAGCGAGGCCACCGCCTGGGCCTCCCGCTCGAAGCGAGCTATGAAGGCCGGGTCGACCGCGAGCTTGGCGGACAGGACCTTCAGAGCGACCTTTCGTCCGAGCAGCGTATCGGTGCCTTCGTAGACACGAGCCATGCCGCCTTCAGCGATCGGCCGGTCGATCCGGTACCGGTTTCCCAGTTCCTCCGGGATCTCTTTTGCCATGACGGGGTCCCGGGAAGGGGACTCTTACCTCTGGTCCAGCGGGGGGATCGGCGCCGGCGGCGGGGGTCCGATGTAGCGCCCGCTCGGCCTGATGATCCGGTTGTCGGCAGCTTGCTCGAGGATGTGAGAGGTCCAGCCGACGGCTCGGCTGCACGCAAAGGTGGGGGTAAACAGGTCGGGGGTCAGACCGATCCTCTCCATGACTATCGAGGCATAGAACTCCACGTTCGCGTACAGCTGACGGCCCGGTTTCAGCTCCCGCAGAATTGCAACGACCCGGGATTCTATGTACTTGGCGAACGCCACCCGGGAACCGCCCAGCTGCTCGGCAATCCCGCGCAGCATCGTCGACCGGGGGTCGTCGGTCTTGTAGACGGGGTGGCCGAATCCCATGATCCGGCGCCCTTCCTCGACTGCGGACCGGATCCAGTCGTCCGCATCCTCGGGCTTTTTGATCGCGTCGAGCATCTCCAGGGCTCTGCTCGGGGCGCCGCCGTGAAGAGGCCCGGACAAAGAGCCGAGCGCGCCCACCACGGCGGCGCCCAGGTCGGCGCCGGTGGAGGTGACAACCCGGGCGGTAAAGGTGGAGGCGTTGAACCCGTGGTCGATGGTGCTGGTCAGGTACTGCTCGATCGCCCGGGTGTGCTCTGCGGAGGGCTCCTCGCCCTTCCACATGTAAAGGTAATTTGCGGCATATCCCAGGTCCGGATGCGGGTCTACCGGCTGCTCACCCCGGTTCAGGCGGTGAAGGGCCATGATCAGGGTGGGAATCACGGCGCACACCCGCAGGGCCTGGTCCTTGAGGACCCCCGGCGCCAGGTCGATCCACGGCCGGAAGCCCCATGAGGAGCAGAGCAGGGACAGGGCCGAGCGAAGCGCCTCCAGGGGGACGAAGTCAGTCCCCATTTCAGCAACCGAAGGAAGGATCGCTTTCAGGTCGGCCGGCAACACCCGGTGCTCGCATACCCGGCTTTTGAAGTCGTCCAGCTCGGCCCGGTTCGGAAGGTGGCCTTCGTACAGGAGGTGCCAGACCTCCTCCAGTGAGCATTGTTGCGAGAGATCGACCGCGCTGTACTGCCGGTAGTGGTAGAAGCCCTCGGTCCCCCGCACGTCGCCAACCTGGGTTTCGGCCACGACGACGCCCTTTAGCCCTTTGGGGACCTCGATCGCCGGCGTGCCGAACTGTTGGATCTCGGCGATCCTCATCAGGTCGCGCATCGAGACGACACCGACGACCTTGTCCTCGGACACCACCGGCATGTGACGGAAGCCGCGCTCGGCCAGCAGGTTCAACGCCGCATCTACCCGCACCTCGGGGCCGACGGTCTGGGGGTCGGGAGCCATCCAGTCGCTCACCAGGCCGAACGAGCTACCGGGGCTCGAAGATGCATAGCGCACCAGGTCGCGTTCGGTCAGTATCCCGATCGGACGTTCGTCTTCCACGACTATCACCGAGCCGACCTTGGCCCGGTGCATGAGACGGGCGGCCTGCTGCACGGT
>DATLGP010000255.1:0-2475 GCA_035540395.1 Actinomycetota bacterium | reverse complement strand
AGTCCCTGCCGTTCAGTCCGTTCAGCGGCCGGGCCCGGCCCGGCCCCGATAGTCCCAGGAGGACGTTATGAATCAGCAGGCAAACGAAACGCGGGATCCCGAGGCAATCCGGGAGCAGGTGGAGGAAACTCAGGAGCGCCTGGCCGAGGCGGTGGAGCATGTGGCCTACCACAAGGGCAACATCGCCGACGATGCCAAAGAAGCGGTCAAGGGCAAAGCGGTTGACGCCAAAGACCAGCTCGTCGAGACCGCGGTGGAAAAGAAGGACCACCTGATGGAGACGATCGCCGGGAAAAAGGACGAGCTCAAGGAGGTCGTGGTCGACAAGAAGGAACAGCTAAGAGCGGCAGCTGCCGAAAAGGCCGAGGAGCTCCAGGGGACGGTTGAGGAGAAAAAGCAGGAGTTTGCGGAGCCCTCGTCGACCGGAAGCGAAAACGACAGGGGCAAGGCGGACGGCTTGGCCGAGCAGGTCAAGCAGAAGGTCTCCAGCGCGGTGCACGGTGCCCCAGGAACTGCGGGAGCCGAAGAAGCCCAGCAGTAGCCCTTCCGCCTCCGGCCGGCAGGCTGTCGGGCCTTACTTGACGTGGGACCTTGCGGTCTCCAGGTCCCGGATGAAACCCTTCATCTCCAGGCGCCGGCTCTCTTGGTCGCGGGAGCGCAGTATCGACGACGGATGCACCGTCGCAATCACCGTGGGGGCGAGATTTGACTCCACCGGCTCGCCCCTGTTCTGGGTTACCTTGAACCCGCGGCCCAGCAGTGCCTGAGCTGCGGTGGCGCCCAGGCAGACCAGTACGCTGGGCTGCACTTGCGCGATTTCCTCGCGCAGCCAGGGGAGGCAGGCCTTGATCTCCAGTGCACTCGGACGTTGGTGGATCCGCCGTTTGCCGCGG
This sequence comes from Actinomycetota bacterium, assembly GCA_035540395.1. Classification (GTDB taxonomy): domain Bacteria; phylum Actinomycetota; class CADDZG01; order JAHWKV01; family JAHWKV01; genus JAJCYE01. The sequence goes on along the minus strand of DATLGP010000255.1, from coordinate 1,582 downwards.
GGGATCCACTTGAAGTGTTTGACCACATTCGTGACGTAAACCTCGTCCCTGCGCAGGCCGGCCTCCTTCAGGGCGTCGTCCAGCAGCCGGCCCGCCGGCCCGACGAACGGTTCGCCCTCCCGATCCTCCCGGTCGCCGGGTTGCTCGCCGACGAGCATGACGGGTGCTGAGGAAGGCCCCCGTCCGAAGACTGCCTGGGTCGCGCTCTCCCACAGGTCGCAGCCTCGGCATGACTTCGACGCCCGGCACAGTTCGTCCAGCGAGGCGCCGGACGGAATGAACTCGGCGGCGGTCACGGCACCGGCACCGGGTCGGCGAGGGCTCTCGTCACGTCGAAGCCGCGGTCGGCGGCCATGGCGGCGAAACGGATGGCGTCCCGGATGGCGCAACAGCGATGGTCGTTGTTGAAATAGACGTAGACGTCGTCCGGCGGGTCGAACTGCGCAGCCAGGGTGTCGGCCCAGCGGACCAGCGTGCCGTCCGGGTAGCACGGGTGGGGATCACCGTCTCCCTGGTGCATCCGCAGATAACCCCACGACGCGGTGCGCCATTCGGCCCCGAGTGCCGTGGAGTTGCGGTCGGCAAGGCAATAGGCGGCACCCCGGCCCTCCAGCACCGTGCGAACCTCGTCGGTGAACCAGCTGCTGTGGCGGAACTCGACGGCCAGCCGGACTTCGGAGGGGAACGCCTGGAGGGTCTCCTCCAGGCGTTCCATCTCGATGGGCAGATTGGGGGGAAGCTGCAATAGAACCGGCCCGAGCTTCGAGCCCAGCCCGCCCGCGGCCTCCATGAAAGTCTTGACTATCGGACCCGGGTCCTTCAGCCGCTTGAGGTGGGTCAGGTAGCGGTTGGCTTTGACCGTGACGACGAAGTCGTCCGGGGTCTGGTTCCGCCACTTCTCGAAGGTCTTGCGCTCGGGCAGGCGGTAAAAGGTGTTGTTGACCTCCACCGTGGCGAACCGCTCGCAGTAGTAGTCCAGCCATCTGGATGTGGGCATGGCCTCGGGGTAGAAGCGCCCCTTCCAGTCGCTGTACTGCCAGCCGGATGTCCCGATGTAGAGCATGCAATTTGCTTACCCGGCGAGCTGCTCCGCGATACCAACGGATCGGGACCGGCCGGTTTTGCCGGGTCGGGTCTCGGGAAACCTACCGGGACGTAGTCGAACCGATCGGAGGAGCGCATGGAGGTCGGATACGCACTGTCCAGCGAAGAGCACGGCCCCAATGACCTGGTGGACTACGCAGTCAGAGCCGAGGAGGCAGGGTTCACCTTCGCCCTGATCTCCGACCACTTCCACCCGTGGATCGATACCCAGGGCCACTCGCCATTGGTCTGGTCGGTTGTAGGAGGTATCGCCCGGGAGACCAGCAAGCTGAGGCTGGGAACCGGCGTCACCTGTCCCACCGTACGGATCCACCCGGCGATCGTCGCCCAGGCTGCCGCCACCTCGGCATCGATGATGCCCGGCCGGTTCTTCCTGGGAGTGGGCAGCGGGGAAAACCTGGACGAGCACATCACCGGCAGCCGGTGGCCTGAGGCCGAGGTGCGGCTGGAGATGCTCGAGGAGGCGGTTGAGGTCATC
>DATLGP010000254.1:0-8212 GCA_035540395.1 Actinomycetota bacterium | reverse complement strand
AAGTACAGCCGAAAGCCGTAATAGAAGGCGCCTGCGGCGAACAGCAACGCGTTCAGGTGCGGGATCACACCCGATGCCACCAAAGACGACCGGCCGCCCGCCCGAGACCCCAGGTCCTCAGCGATCGCTGCGGCCGACAGGCGGCCCACCAAAGCGCCCGAGGCCACCACTGCTCCCAGCACAAGCGAGCTCACCACGCCCGGTGGCGAGGGCAAGAAAATGCGGCTTCCCAGTGCGGCCGCCTGACAGGCAGCCAACCCGGCAAGGGCCGCCCTGGGATCGATTCCGAACCCTCTCCCCGGCGCCTTGCCCCTTTCCTGTTCGGCCGGTGTCCCGCCACGCGCCGACACCACCAGGTAGACGACCTCGAAGGCGGCCGCCATCAGAATCAGCGCAGGGAGAAGACGGTTCCCGCCGGCCGCCACCAGGACCAGAAACGAGCCGGTCAGTCCCAGGTGCAGCACAAGCCCCAGACTCACCGCCAGTGCGACCAGAGCACCCGGACGCTGTCTACGCAACACGTAACCGGCAGCCAGAACCATCAGCGCCACGGCAGCCGCCCACAGGATGCCTCCCTCCCCGTCCGAGGCCACCGCCAGAGGAAAGAGCATGGTCAACAGGCCGGCCAGGACGGCGAGGACGCGACCGGAATCAAGCAGCGACTCCAGGGCCATCACCACCCCCACCGCCAGCGCGACCGCGGCAAAGCCGGCAAAGATGCCGGCCCCGAGCAGCGAGGAGACGGCGGCTCCAACCGCCAGCCCGCCGAGAGCGAACCGGGTTACTGCCGGCGAACCTGTCTGCGACCCGGGCGTCATAGCGCGTTATCCTAAGGTTTGAGTGGTAGGGGAGTTGATTCTTCGAATATCGTCACAACTACATGATCAGGACTTAGACTGACTTCAATGATTCGCCTACTCTGGCTGAGTTCTCAGCGTGCCGACCCCGAAGAGTCGTTTCCCCCCCTATCGGGCAAGAGGCCCGCTCCCGAGCCCATCAGCTTTTCCGACGCCACGCCCGATCTTTTGAGCCGCCGCCTGGCCGACCTGGTGCTGGTCGACGGCCGGGGGCGCCCCGATGAGGCGGCCGGTGTAATCCGCAAGCTGAGGGGGGAAACCGAGGCGCCCTTCGTTGTCGTGCTATTCGACGGCGACCTGGAGATCTTCGACTGGTCGTCCGGCCCGGCCGACTTTCTCACCGACCGCTGCACGGTCCACGAGGTCGACGCCCGCCTCCAGCGGGTAGTCAACCCGGCGGAGGCCGAGTCGTCCGAGGTGATCAAGCGAGGCGAGATCAACATCAACCGGGAACGGTTCGAGGTAAAAGTGCGGGGAGAGACGCTTGACCTTACATTTAAGGAGTTCGAGCTGATCGCCTACCTGGCGCAGAGGCCGGGGCGGGTCTGCTCCCGCAACGCGCTCCTCAGCGAGGTCTGGGGTTACGACTTTTTCGGGGGAACCCGGACCGTGGATGTTCATGTGAGACGGTTGAGGGCCAAGCTGGGCCATGAGGCCCACATGATCGAGACTGTCCGAAACGTGGGGTACCGCTTCGCCGGCTAGAGAGCTCGGGTTGCCCGCCGTGGGCACAACCCAGTTGTGGAGGAACCTTTGCTAACACCCGATCAAGAGTTTGTCCTCAAGACCGTCGAGGAGCGCAACATCAAGTTCGTGCGCCTGTGGTTCACCGATATCCTCGGGTTCCTGAAGGCGTTCGACATCACCCCGACCGATCTAGAGGAGGCCCTCACCGAGGGAATCGGCTTCGACGGATCGGCCATCGAGGGCTTCGCCCGCATCGAGGAGTCCGACATGATCGCATGGCCGGATGCCTCGACCTTCCAGGTGATGCCGGCTCATCCGTCGCGGTCGGACTCCGCCCGGATGTTCTGCGACATCTGGCTGCCCGATGGCACCCCCTTTGCCGGCGACCCCCGGCAGGTCCTGAAAAGGACGCTCCAGCAAGCGGCCGATATGGGCTACAGCTATTACGTCGGGCCCGAGCTCGAGTACTTCTACTTCAAGGACTCCAAGGGGACGGAGTTCCTCGACCACGGCTCGTACTTCGACCTGACACCGCTGGACGAGGCGGGCGATCTGCGGAAGCGCACCGTCGAGTACCTGGAGGAGATGGGAATCCCGGTGGAGTACGTTCACCACGAGGTGGCGCCGTCCCAGCACGAGATCGACCTGCGCTACGCCGACGCCCTCTCCATGGCGGACAACGTGATGACCTACCGACTGGTCGTCAAAGAGATCGCCCAGGAACGGGGCGTCTACGCCACCTTCATGCCCAAACCGGTGGCCGGATACAACGGCAGCGGCATGCACACCCACATGTCGCTGTTCAGTGAGGACCGCAACGCCTTCTTCGACTCCTCGGACGAAGCACACCTCTCCCAGGTGGGCAAGTCGTTTCTGGCCGGCGTCCTGCGGCACGCCAGCGAGATCTGTGCCGTCACCAACCAATGGGTCAACTCCTACAAGCGGCTTGTGCAGGGTTACGAGGCACCGGTCTACGTCTGCTGGGCCCGCCGGAACCGGTCGGCGCTGGTGAGGGTTCCGATGTACAAGCCGGGCAAGGAGCAGGCCACCCGGATCGAAGCCCGCTTTCCCGACCCGGCCTGCAACCCGTACCTGGCGTTCAGCGTCATGCTGGCGGCCGGCCTCAAGGGGATCAAGGAAGGGTACGAGCTGCCGCCGGAAGCCGACGACAACATCTACGAGATGAGCGTGAAGGAGCGTAGACAGGCCAACATCGGGTCCCTGCCCGAGGACCTTCACGAGGCAATACAGATCTGCGAGAGCTCCGAGCTGGTCAAGGAGACCCTGGGCGAGCACACCTTCGAGTGGTTCATCCGCAACAAAAAGCAGGAGTGGAACGACCACAAGTCGTACGTGACCCCTTACGAGCTGGAGCGCTACCTGCCGATCCTGTAGGTAGCCTGGCGGCGGTTATTCGGACGAATCCCAACCCAGAACTTGGATTCTCGTCTGCTCTAGCCGAAAGGCGGCTGCTCCTCGAAGGCTTCCAGAGCCTCGGCGTCCAGCGCCCGAACAACCGCTTTGTACATCCACTGCGCCTCCTCGGCCGAGTCGGCAACCGCGGTCAGCCCGGTTCGGCCGACCTCGGGTAGCGCGCTGACCATGTGGAAGACGACTCCGGTCTGGGAGGCGTGGTCGAAGTGCAGGCGGTATCTCACCACGATGTCGAAAAGGTCATCCGGGCTGAAGCCCCGGTATTGCGGCGACTCCACGTGGTCAGACGCCACGAAGTACTTGCGCCTGCCGTTCGGAGCGATAAAGACGCCCTGGTCGGCTACATACCGCCCGTCGGTCAGAAACTGCAGGGTCAAGAAGGGATGGGTGGTGCCGCCCTGTCTCAGGTTGAGCTCTATCGCGTGAGCGTCCCAGCGACCGGCCGTGCGGATGCAGACGAAGTCGATGGCGGCCCGACCGACCACCCCCTCGGCCGCGAGCCGGCGACCTATTTTTGCTGCCTCCTGGGTGATCTGGACCGCGTACGCCGGGTCGGCGGGGAACTGACAGCCCTGATACACCTGCCCAGCCGGGCCTCCCAGCAGCTGGTCGTGCGTCGACAGCATCTGCACTCCTCCCAACGGATCGATCAGCATCTGGGCGCTGGGGCTGCGCACCTGGTCGCCCGAAACCAGCTCCTCGACGATGCCCCCTTCCTTGACGAACTGCGCTTCGAACTCGGTGTACTTGGGCCCGATCTGGTCCTTCAGAGCCCGCTCGACCCGGGCGTATTCGGACGGATCTCCGGGGGCGGGAAGGCCATCGAGAGCAACCAGAGCATTGCCCCATCCACTCACGCCTTCGTTGGTCTTTACCAGGACGGCGGCCAGTCCGGGCTTCTCGGCCCGCAGCTTCGAGATCGCCACCGCCACGTCCTTCATACCGGTGAGGTCCTCGAATCCGGCGGGATGCCGCACCCCCTCTTCGGCGAACAGCTTGCGGCACCCGCTCTTGGTGCCCAGCGGCAGGTACTTCGGATCGGCCCCCAGGATCGGAACTCCCAGGCGGACCGACAACTCCCTTTCCATCGACGTCGTGTTGAACGGGATGATGTAGGACCTGTCGGGATCGATGGCCAGGTTGCGCAGCCGCTCGATCAGCCGGGGGCGCTCGAGGAGCTTCTCGGTGAGCGGCCGGAGGGTGCCGTCCAGCGGTGAGACCAGAAACAGCCGCCGGCGGGCGTGACTGGGGATGACTCCCGGAAGCAGGTGCAGGTAGTAATCGACGACGTCCGGCAGAACTTGCTCGGAGGTGACGTAGACGACGCGGGTTCGCGGGTTGCGAAGCAGCATGAAAAGGATGAGGAAGCGCTCCTCGTACTGCTGCAGACTCTCGAGCATCGCCAGGATGCTCCTCGGATAGCTGATCGAAGGCACCACGAAAATGGTCTGAGGGGCGAGGGTCTGGTCGTCCGCGGTGGCCCAGAAGGGTGCCAGCTTGCCTTGCAGCTGCTCGAATCGGGCGAGAAGCTGGGGATCTACCACCGTCGGTCCCTTCATTGGGCTCAAAACAGCACGCCTACATTGTGAACACTTCCTTGTGTACCCGCGATGAGGTCTACAATTCCTCCATGCCCATATACGAGTTCAAGTGCGCCGGCTGCGACCACCAGTTCGAAACGCTGATCGCCTCCAGCAAGGTGGCCGAGGCGGCCTGCCCGGCATGCGGTGCGGGAAAGCCGCGCCGCCTGATGTCGGTAATCGCCGGCATGGGCGGCCGCGCTGCCGACCCGGCGCCGACATGCGGTGCAGGAGCTTGCGCCCGCTGTAGCTGACCCGGCCCGGCCGGCCCGCATGGCGCCCGACGCTCAGGAGGCCTACTGCTACCTGACGACCACAGGCCGGACATCGGGGCGTCCGCACACCATAGAGATCTGGTTCGGCGCGAGTGAAAACACTCTTTACCTGCTGTCCGGAGGCGGCGACCGCTCGGACTGGGTCGCCAACCTCCTGAGGACCCCGGCAGTGCACTTGCGGGTCGGCTCGCAGGAATGGGAGGCGACCGCCCGCATGGTGACCCGCCCCGAGGAGGAAGCCCGGGCCAGGCGCCTTCTGGCCGCCAAGTACCAGGACTGGCGCGAGGGCCGCCCGATGAGCGATTGGGCGTCTACCGCCCTACCCATCGCCGTCGACCTGCCGGCCTTCCCCGTTGTACCGGGGCTGGGTTAACCTGCTGGAATGACCATGGTCGCACCTTACGGATCCTGGGCCTCCCCCCTGACCGCCGACCTGCTGGTGGAGAAGATGGTGGGCCTCAGCTACCCGCAAGCCCTGGGCGACGGCGTGCTGTGGGTGGAGATGAGGCCGTCCGAGGGCGGCCGGTACGCCATCGTCAAAAAGGGTGCGGACGGGGTGGTAGCCGATCTGCTTCCCGAGCCGTTCGCGGTCCGGACCCTGGTGCACGAATACGGTGGCCTGGCTTTTGCCGTCTCGGGCGAAACGGTCTTCTTCTCGAACTTCGCCGACCAACGTCTCTACCGGATTAACGCCGGCGGTACGCCTCAGGCGATCACCCCGGAACCGCCCCAGCCGGCTGCCCTGCGGTACGCCGATCCGGTGGTCTCCCCCGACGGCCGCTGGCTGGCCTGCGTGCACGAACGACATACCGACCAGGGCGTTGTCAACGAAATCGTGGTCGTTCCGGTGGACGGTTCACAAGAGCCCCGGGCCATAGTCTCCGGCTCGGACTTCTACTCGTTTCCGCGCTTCAGCCCCCGGGGCGACCGGCTGGCGTGGCTGTGCTGGGACCTTCCTCGCATGCCGTGGGACGGCACCGAGCTGTGGGAGGCACCGATCGGTCCCGGCGCCGTTTTGGGAGAGCCCCGTCTGGTTGCCGGAGGACCCGAGGAGGCGCTGAGCCAGCCCCGCTACTCACCCGACGGTGGATTGCATTACATCTCCGATCGGACCGGCTGGTGGAACATCTACGCCGACGACGGTGACGGTTCCCGCCCGGTGGCGACCCGCGCAGTCGAGTTCTGCGGACCCGACTGGGTGTTCGGCCAGTCGTCCTACGTCTTCTTGCCCAACGGAACCATGGTGGCGTGCTGGAGCGAGGAGGGCCTGGACCGGCTGGGCGTCCTAAGACCGGGCGAGCAGGGGTTCACCACGGTGGAGACCGGCTTTACGTCCATCTCCTCGCTGCACCCGATGGGGGCGTCAGTGCTCGCGATCACAGCCAACGCAGCCGAGGCCCCCGCGGTCGTGAGGATCTCGATTCCCGAAGGCGGGTCCCAGGTGCTTCGCCGAAGCCGCGAGGTGGCGCTTCCGCCCGAGCTGATCTCGGCACCCCTCCCGATCGAGTTCCCCACCGCAGGCGAGATGACTGCCCACGCCCTCTACTACGCGCCCCGCAACCCGGACTTCGTCGGACCGGGTGACGAGCTGGCTCCCCTGATTGTCATCAGCCACGGCGGTCCCACCTCCGCCACCTCGTCCGCTCTCAACCTTGGAATCCAGTTCTGGACGTCCCGGGGAATCGGGGTCGTGGACGTCAATTACGGAGGAAGCACCGGATACGGCCGGGAGTACCGCAGGCGCCTGAACGGGGCTTGGGGCGTGGTGGACGTAGACGACTGCACAAATGCAGCGTTGTATCTCGCCGACCGGGGAGAGGCCGACGCCGGCCGGCTGGTTATCCGCGGGGGAAGCGCCGGCGGTTATACCACGCTGTGCGCACTGACCTTTCGCGACGTATTCGCTTGCGGAAGCAGCCACTACGGTGTGGCGGACGCCGGCGCTCTGGCCGAGGACACCCACAAGTTCGAGTCCAGGTACCTGGATACTCTGATCGGGCCATGGCCCGAGGCACGCGATCTCTACGAGAAGCGGTCCCCCATCTTTCATACCGATCGGCTGAGTACTCCGCTGATCATCTTTCAGGGGCTGGAGGACAAGGTGGTACCCCCTGCGCAGGCTGAAATGATGGTCGACTCCCTGCGCGCCAAGGGAGTGCCCTTCGCCTATCTCGCCTACGAAGGCGAACAGCACGGGTTTCGCAAAGCCCACAACATCAAGCGCACCGCCGAAGCCGAGCTCTACTTCTACGGCCGGATCCTCGGCTTCAGCCCGGCCGACAACCTGCCGCCGGTGGAGATCGAGAACTCGCATGCCATAGCAACCCGGCCGTGAGAAAAAGACTCCGGCGGCCGTGACCCCGGCGGGAGGTCCGGCGGCAGCAGCCAGGAGAGCCGCCCAGCAGTCCTCACTTTGGCGTGCACTGAGCCCGCGCAACCGGTCGCACCTTCTCATCCTGGGCTTGGCTGCCCTGGTCTTCGCCGGGGTACTGGCGGTCCGGCTGGCCGGCGGCGCGAACGCAGCCGAGGCGACTAAGGCCGCGGTAAACCCGGCCGTGATGCTTTTCCTGGGATGGGCTGTGGCCCGTGAGCTGGACCCCGACTCCCCCCGCTCGGCGTTCGTGGCTGCTGCAGCCTGTGGCGGGATCCTGCTCGCCGGATCGGCTCCCGCCGGCGTCTCGGTCGCCCTTCTGGTCGCCTTGCGCATCGTCGTCCGCAGCACCGGCAAAGCGCCTACGCTTGTCGACCTGGTGGGCCTTACGGTGCTGGCGGCGGCAATTGCCCTGACCCCCCGAGGTTGGATCGGCGGCGTGATCGTGGCGGCCGCCCTGGCCTGGGACAGCCGCCTGCCGGAACCGGGAACACGGCGCAACCACGCAGGAGCGGCGGTGGTGGTGGGAGCCGGCCTGACAATGGCCCAGCTGAGGGACACTTTCGCGGTGGAGTTTGTCACCCCGGACGTCGGGCAGTGGACGGCGGCTGCTCTGGGCATAGCCGGCCTGCTGCTGCTGAAGCGCTACACGCCCCGGTCTTATCAAGATCGGCGGAAGGCGCCCATCCGGCGTGAGCGGCTGCTGGCCGGCCGAGCCCTGGCGGGCGGGACCGGGACTGCCGCCTTCGCCCTCTTCGGCGGAGTTGCAATTCCGCTGCTGGCGCCCCTGTGGGGCGCCCTCGTGGGGGTGGCTTTACACGACAGAGCGATCGATTCCGCCGGCACCCGCCGCCCGTAGAGCCGGCGTCAGAAAAATTCGGGGGTTTCAAACCGGAGATTCCGGGATACATCTTGTGCACAGACACAACAACTATTTTGGAAAAGGAGGTGGGTCGTATGTTCCTAAAGCGAGCAGCAGTCGCACAGAAAAGCGCCACCGATTGGACC
>DATLGP010000253.1:0-2355 GCA_035540395.1 Actinomycetota bacterium | reverse complement strand
CCTGATCCCGTGGATTTGATCGAAGATTCTCCTGCTGCCGGAATTGGGTCAGTATAGGGACGGTTTCATCATCCTCAAGGAGGAGCTGTTTTGTTGATGCTGGATCCCGACAACCCCCGAATCCGCGTGGAGGTCTGGGAGCCCGCCGGGCTCTTCGGCCGGGCCCGAGGCCTGCTGGGTTGCAGCGGCCTGGGCGCGGGCCGGGGCTTTCTACTGCGGGCCAAACAGATCCACACGGTGGGGATGGCGTTTCCGATAGATGTTGTCCACATCAATCGCCGGGGCGAGGTCATCAGCGTACGCACCATGAGGCCCGGCCGGATCGGACGGTTCGTACTGGGGGCTCGCTGGATCCTGGAGCTGGACGGCGGCGAGGCGGAGCGGTTGGGCATCCGGACCGGCGGCAAGCTGATGAAGCAACCTTGAGCGGGCGCCTGTACGTCTGCGCCACCCCGATCGGCAACCTCGAGGATGTCTCCCTGCGCCTGCTCCGCACCCTGGCCGAGGTGGACCTGGTGGCGGCCGAGGACACCCGGCGGACCCGCAAGCTGCTCACTGCCCACGGGGTCCAGGCCCAGCTGGTCGCGTACCACCAGGCAAACGAGCACAAGCAGACCGGGTACCTGGTAGAGAAGATGAGGCGGGGAGCTCGACTGGCTCTGGTCAGCGACGGGGGCATGCCGGCGGTCTCCGACCCGGGCTACCTGCTGGTGCAGGCATGCATCACCGAAGGAGTTCCAGTTGAGGTGATACCGGGGCCGTCCGCCGTTCTGAGCGCTCTGGTCCTGTCCGGGCTCCCAACCGCCCGCTTCGCATTCGAGGGCTTTCTGCCCAAGCCCAGGGGCGAAAAAGAAACCAGACTGCGGGCCGTGGCGGACGACGACCGGACCCTGGTCTTCTTCGAGGCTCCGGGCCGGGCCGGGGCAACCCTTGAGGTTGCGCGGGAAATCCTGGGCGAGCGCCGCATGGCGCTTGCCCGCGAGTTGACCAAGATGCACGAGGAGATCCTGCGGGGAACCATCTCAGAGGTTCTCCACCGCCTCGATGAGGACCTCCGAGGAGAGGTCGTCCTGGTGATCGAAGGCGCTGCCAGGCAGGCAGCCAGCCTCGAGACCGCCATTGACATGGCTCGGGGCCTCATCGAGGACGGTATGACGAAGTCAAAAGCTGCCGCACAGGCAGCATCGACGCTGGGGGCGCCAAGACGCTCGGTCTACCAGGGGCTGCTCGAGGATCCCTGAAGCCAAGGCCCGAGCCGCCCAACTCCCGCTAGGCTGTTAGGGAGTCCAGTCCAGCCAGGCAAGAGGAGCAGATCATCCGGCCACCGTATCCCTTGAGCTCTGAGCGTCCGCCACAGAACACACATGAGTCCTGGCGGGGGGTCAGAATGATTCGGTCCTCCTCCAGCGAGATGTCAAGCACTCCACCCTCTTTGAGGTCGAGCGACTTACGGATCTCGGCGGGAATGACGATTCGGCCGAGTACGTCCAACTTGCGGTTCATGCCTGTGTTTTTTACTCCGTTCGATAGTATCCCCACTTCGGATACGCCAGCTCCGGACACTCTTTTTGCCATTACTCTCCTTCTTAGACGGTCTAGAAAGACACCATCCCTATGAATATAGACATTACCAGTTACCCGAACCAAGACGATTCATCGGACGCGTCGAAGGACGCGGCTATAGACGATAGCTCACAAAAGGACGTCTTCTATGTCACCACGCCGATTTACTACGTAAACGATGTTCCCCACATCGGACATGCCTACACCACGGTCAACGCCGACTTCGTGGTCCGGTACCACCGGCTCGCCGGCGAGAACGTTTTCTTTCTGACCGGCACCGACGAACACGGGCAGAAGGTGGCCCAGACCGCCGAAGCCAACGGGGTCAGTCCCATCGAGTGGTGCGACCAGATGGTCCCGCGCTGGCGCGCCGTCTGGGAGCGGCTGGAGATCTCGTACAACGACTTCATCCGCACCACCGAGGAACGCCATACCAAGCCGGTACAGGAGCTGGTTCAGCGGCTGTACGACCAGGGGGACATCTACCTCGCCACCTACACCGGGCCCTACTGTGTGGCCTGCGAGGCCTTCTATCAGCCGAGCGAGATCATCAACGACCTTTGCCCCATCCACGAGAGGCCGGTGGAATGGCTGGAGGAACAGAACTACTTTTTTCGGCTGTCCGCCTACGCCGACCGGCTGATCGATCTGTACGAAACCCATCCCGAGTTTGTCCAGCCGGAAATCCGGCGCAACGAGGTGGCCAGCTTCGTCAAGGGCGGCCTGCAGGACCTGTCCATATCCCGCACGTCGTTCTCGTGGGGAGTTCCGATTCCGTGGGACCCCAGGCAC
>DATLGP010000252.1:0-8817 GCA_035540395.1 Actinomycetota bacterium | reverse complement strand
GAAGAGCAGAGGAAGGCGTTCCATGAGGCGCCCGGCGGGGCCCCACCACGGCAGGAAAGCCAGCAGAAAAGCAACGCCCCCGGCCACCGCAAGGGCAAGGTGGCGGCGTAGATCGGCCCGGCTCACTCCGGTGAGCCCGATAAGTACCACCGTCCCCACCGACCACCCGGTGATGATCGAGGGAATGTCGTTCCAGGCAAACGGGTTGAGCCACAGTCCGAAGAAATCCACTGGACTCAAAGCAAAGATCGCCCGCCAGTGGGCGGAGGCCGGGAAGGGGCGGTGCAGCTCGCCCGCCCGGGCGGCCAGGAGTGAGGGGAGGTATAGCGCCACGAAGACCGCCAGCGCCGCCACAACGGCCGGCACCAGGTACGGCAGTAATCGGCGGAGACGGGCTCGCCCTATCCACAGGTGCACTGCGGTGTACACCGCGGCGACCTGCAGGAAGGCCATCGCCTGTCCCGGGTAGGAGCCGGCGGCCAGGATCCAGACCCAAAACGGGAGCGATAGCACCCGACGCCACCCCCGTTCGGCCTCGTTCTCGCGGGGCGGCGTCAGGGCGAACAGGAGCCATGGGGCGTAGGTGTGGCCCCGCATGATCATGTCCAGGTATCCGTTGCTGTAGTGACCGCCGAACAGCAGGAAGGCGGTCCCGGCCAGCAGCGCCCACCGCCGGTCCAGTCCCATGCTCCGGGACAGCAGGAAGACGCCGGCGGCGCCCAGGAAGATGTGGCCGGCCATGACTGCGCTCTGCGCCGTTACGGTGGCCGGGACCCCCAACCACCCCATCACCAACCAGGGCGGGAAGTACAGGCCGGACGCCGCGTTGTAGGGGAGCGCCATTCCTCCGCCCACGAACGGAATCCATTCCGAATAGAAGCCCCCCCGCACGTTGTTGGTAAGGAAGACCGGCCAGCGGGAGGTAGCGATGTAGTCGAAGGGAAAGGTGAAGCCGGCGAACAGGTGGCGCCAGAATACGGCGATGGTGACTAAAGCCAGGAAGCCCAGACAAGCCGCGGTTAGCAGTGGAGGGCGAAAGTGTTTCCGGCAGGAGGGGAGCTCTTGCGGAGTAATTCCGGCGATCAAAGACCGGCGGCAAAGACTACCGAACGGCCTCCGCAACGGTTGTCGGGACCGCTTTTCAACATGGGGGTAATGCTAGCATTCGCTAACATTGTGTCTTCGTGGTCTGAACCGCCGCGCGCCCGGCTCCGGTCCCCCCGACTGCCGGGAAGGCCTATCACGTCATTTTGAACTCCTCTACCCGCGGAGAACCCACCGATGAACGAGCCATCGCTGATTGCCCGCCTGGCAGCAGGACTTCCGGCTCCCCTGACCGTGGTCGATGTCGGCTGCCGGTGGGGACCAGCCGAGCAGTGGAGCAAACTGCCCAACGTCCGGCTGTACGGATTCGACCCCGATCCCGAGGAGTGCGAGCGCCTGAACCGGGCGGCGGGTGGCAACCGGCGGGTCACCTATGTGCCGGCCGCCCTGGGGGCTGCGCCGGGCGAGGCCAAGCTGCACCTTGCCGCCGAACCCGCCTGTTCATCGCTTTACCCGCCGGACGAAGAGCTGGCCGAGCGCCGCCCCGGCCTCGGTCTCATCAAACAGGTCGGGCAGGAACAGGTGACTATCGAGACCCTGGACGCCTGGTGTAGCGCAAACGAGGTCGAGCGGGTGGACTTCCTGAAGATCGATACCCAGGGCGCCGAACTCGATGTCCTTAAAGGGGCGGAGAAGATCCTGGGTACGGTGCGGGCGGTTGAGGTGGAGGTGGAGTTCAATCCGATCTACCTGGGCCAGCCCCTCTTTTCCGATATCGATATTTTTTTGCGCGAGCACGGCTTCGTTTTATGGCGGATGGGCGAACTTACCCATTACGGGCTCGGCGGGGGCCTGTCCACCTTCAAGACCACCGAATCCCTCTACTTCGACCATTCCGAGCCTTCCCGGGTTCAGGGAGGCGGCGGTCAGCTTTTCTGGGCCAACGCCTTCTATGTGCGCGGCTCCCTGGCCTCTGGCACCGGCGAGGCAGAGTGGCCGGACCGTCTGGCCGACGCGGTGGTAGCCGGCGGCCTGGGCTTTTGGGACCTGGCGGCGCAGTCGGCGTCCCTGGGCCCCGATAACGCCCCTCGGGAGGTAGCGGCCGGGTTCACCGAGCTGGTTGCATCGTTCACTCCGGCTCCTTCGGTTGAAGCGCCCCTTCCGGCGGAGATTAACCCGAAGACCGAGCTCAGGCCATACCAGATCCCCCAATACGCGGCTGAGGTGGGGGCCAGGCTGGCCGAGGTTCTGGCCTCCGACCCCGCCTTGGCCATCCCCCGGGGGGGACCGCTCCAGGACGCCGCTCTAAAGCCTGCTCTGCCCCCGGGGGTAGCCAGCCTGGCCGCTGCCGGCTCCCGCCGGGTGATAAAGCGGGTTCACCTGGACCAGGTTGAGTTCGATGTCGTCCTGGACCCCGAGCTGGACGATTGGAAGACGGCAGCCTTCCTAGCCGATCGGGGCCACCTCGCGGACGCCGTATTGGTGGAACTGGTCCTTAAGCTCGCGGGCCCCGGCGATCTGGTCCTTGATATCGGAGCCTATTTCGGTGGGATTTCGCTGCCGGCGGCTGCCTCCGGACGGGAGGTGGTGGCGATAGAACCATGGGATCACGCCTGTAACCTGCTACGCAACAGCGCGGCCAGGAACCGGTTTGGAAACCTCAAGGTGTTGCGTGCGGCAGCCACCGAGGAAGCCGGGATGGCAGAGATGTTCCCCGCCGGGCTCTACGGCCGAATCGCTCTGGAGGGTGACGCCCCGGTGATGGCGGTTCCCACCATCCGCATTGACGATCTCGTCGCCGAGTTGGGGGGCCCTAAGGTTTGCTTGGTCCGCATGGACGTAGAGGGGTCGGAGTTGAGAGTCCTTGAGGGGATGACGGACCTGCTGCAGGGTCCCCATCCTCCGGCGGTGCTCTTCGAAGCCGACGAGGTGGCTCTGCGCTCTACCGGCAGCAGCCAGCGCCGGCTGTTGGAGTGGTTTGCCGACCTCGACTACGATCTTTACCGGGTGGGGGATAGGACTCTGTCTCTACTTGAGCCGGGCGAGTGGCTCGCTCCGGCGGTCTGCGAGTGCCTGGCAGTAAGGGGCCGGGCGCCCGCCGTTCCTCGGTGGACCCTGGTTACAGGCGGTGGGCCGCAGTGAAGAAGATGGTCTCGTATGCCGGCAACCGGGAAGACGTAATGCTCCGGCGGCTGTTTCCTGAGACGCCGACCGGCTTCTACATAGATGTCGGTGCCGGGCATCCACTGCAGTTTTCCGTTACCAAACACTTCTACGACCGGGGGTGGCGCGGAATCAATGTCGAACCGGCGCCCGCCTCGTTCACCGAGCTCCAAAAGGACCGGACCCGTGATGTCAACCTCAACGTGGCGGTCTCCGATGCCGAGGGCAAGGCGGTGTTTTATGAGTTTCCCGCGGAGTACGCCGGCTGGGCCACCGTGTCCCGGGAGGAGGCGGATCGCCACCTTGAGGTTGACGGTGTTGCTTTCACCGAGCGCGAGGTCCCGGTCACCACGTTGGCCTCCATCTGCGAAGAGCACGTTATCGGGGATATCGACTTTTTGAGCATCGACGTCGAGGGCCTGGAGCGGCAGGTGCTGGCCGGCGCCGACTTCCAGCGCTGGCGTCCTCGGGTCTGTGTCATAGAGGCCACTGTTCCGGCCACCACCATCCCAACCCACCACAAATGGGAAGGGCTGCTGACCGATGCCCGGTACCAATTCGCCTACTTCGACGGGCTCAATCGCTTCTACGTGCGCGAGGAGGATTCCCGGCTGCTCGAGCAGTTCCGGGTACCGGTGAGCTGCCTGGATGAGTACGAGCCTTACGAGTACCTATGGCAGATGAAGTACTACGCCCGCCAGCTGGCGGCCTGCCGGGTGCTGCGAGAGGCATTGGCGGCGGAGACCGAGGCCGCTCGGGCGCTTCCCGAGGAGTTGGCCCGGCAACTTGCCGAGACGCGGGCGCGCCTGGACGAGGTAGCAGCGCAGGCTCCGGCGCCCCGTGCCGGGGACCCCGGGCCCCTGGCCGTCGCGGTGGCGAGGCGCCTGAGCGGGCTGGCCATCAGGTTCCCCAGGGTGGCCGATATCGCCCGCCTCGCCATCCGCCTGGCTCTCAAGGTGAGAAGGTGGCTGACCTCTCGGTGAGATACCATCTGCACCCAATGACCCCGGAACACGACTCCTTCAACAAGCAGGAGTCGCTCCCCGAGGTCACTCTGGTGGTCATCACCTGGAACGCGCTTACCTTCACAGCCCAAACCCTGGAGTCCATCCGCGCGACGCGGGAGGAACCCAAGTGGCGCCTGGTCGTGGTGGACAACGGCAGTGCCGACGGCACCCCTCAGTGGCTGAGGACTCTGGACTGGATAACCCTTATCGAAAACCCGACCAACGAGGGGTTCGCCCGGGCCGCCAACAAAGGGATCCGGGCTGCCGTCCCGGGAAGCGACGTGGTCCTGCTCAACAATGACCTGTTGGTGGGGGACCCCGACTGGCTGGCGCGTTTGCAGCGGGTAGCCTACGCGGAGCCGAAGACTGGAATCGTGGGCAGCCGTCTGGTGGACGGGCAGGGCAAGGTACTGCACCTGGGCAGCTACATGCCGCCGGTAAAGATGTATGGACAGCAATTGGCCGGGCTGGAGCTGGACGTCAACCAGGGGACCGCCAACCGGCCGGTCGAGGGCGTGGTCTTCGCCCAGGCCTACATGCGCCGGGATTGCCTGGACGAGGTGGGGTTGTTGGATGAGGACCTGTTTGCCTACTTTGAGGACAGCGAATACTGCCTGCGCGCCGAGCGCGCCGGGTGGGGGGTGGTGTGTGCAGGGGAAGTAGAGGGGACCCACTACCAGAGCACCAGCACCCGCGAGAATAAGATCGATTTCTGGACCGTTTACCTGCAGTCGCGAAAGACCTTCTCGTCCAAATGGGCGAAATGGCTGGAGCATGAGCGCTACACGGGGGAGATCGGCTGGAACTCGGTGCTTCACCAGCCGATGGGGTACGCAGTGCAGAGTCACCAGATCATGCGGGCTCTCCATTTTGCCGGACTTCGGGTGACCTACCGCAACGCCTACGGGGCGGTCGAAACCCCCACCGACGACGTGCTCATCAACGACATAATGTCCCGCGATCTGACTTCGAGCACCCAGATCGGGTTCTGCCAGGCCGATGCCTTCCCCGCCCTTCCCGCAGGCCCGAGGATCGGGTGGACCATGCTGGAGGTGACCGGAGTTCCGGACTCCTGGGTGGCCGGCTGCAACGCCATGGACGAGGTGTGGGTCCCCGCATCGTTCAACGTCGAGACCTTCCGCGCCAGTGGGGTGGAGGTGCCCATCCAGGTGATGCCGCTCGGTATTGATATCGATTACTACAATCCGAACATCGCCGGCTACCGTCCCAGCGAGCGCTTCGTGTTCCTTTCGGTTTTCGAGTGGGGGGAGCGCAAGGCTCCCGAGATTTTGCTGCGGGCTTTCACCGAGGAGTTCGGGCGCCGGGACGACGCAATGCTGCTGCTGTCCATCACCAACCGGGATGCCACGGTGGATGTCGAAGCTCAGATCGCCGCCATGGAACTGCCGCCGGGGGCCCCGGTGGTGGTTATGCAGAACGCCCACCTTCCTGCCTACCAGATGGGTTCGCTGTACCGCTCTGCCGACTGTTTCGTTTTGCCCAGCCGGGGTGAGGGATGGGGGATGCCGGTCCTTGAGGCGATGGCGTGCGGGATGCCGGTGATTTCAACCAACTGGAGTGGCCCCGCGGACTTTTTGACTGAATCCACCGGCTACCCTCTGAATGTGCGGGCGATGATCGACGCCGAGGCCCGCTGTGTCTACTATCAGGGTTTTCAGTGGGCGGATCCCGATATCGACCACCTGAAAGCCCTGATGAGGCAGGTCTACGAAAACCCCGAGGAGGCCCGGGCCAGGGGAGCCAAGGCCGCCGCAGCAGTGGCGGCGAAGTACACCTGGAAGCACTGCGCCCAGCGGATTCTCGACCGGTTGGAGAAGCTGGGTTCCTAGGACCGCCGCATAACCTCCCCGGTGTACCCGATGGGCTATTTGAAACCTCTCGACGCCGGCACCAGAGGTCGTCCGTACGGCCCCCTGGACGTTTCCAACCAGCGTTGGCGAACGGGATTCCGGCCCTCGAGCGCCTAGTTCCTGGTCTGAAGCGCAGTTGCCAGCCGGCGACCAATCTTTCGGGCGGTCTTCTTCGCAGCGTCGATTATCAACCCAACTGGCGCGGGGGAAGCTGATAGCGGTGGGGGTATCGCCGGGCGTAGGCCGGCGGTCGGCTCGACTGCCTCAAGCGTCGCCTTCGCCGCGGCCTCCCCTGCCGCACGGGCCTCAGCCGCCAGTACTGCCAGGCGAACGTACCCCCGGGGGATGTCGAGGTCGGTGAAGCTGCCTAAAAGGTTGTCCACCGGGCCGTAGATCCCGTTGTCGTAGAGGAAATCGTACATCTGCACGCCGGTCTCCAGCCGCATCAGCCGGCCGTCCTCCCGGCCGATCACGTAGAGGAAAGGGAAGACCTTCTGCAGCTTCTCAAGTGCCACCTGGGGCAGGGTGCTCAGGTGAAGCGTAAGGGCAAAGCTCGAGAACTCCAGCACCACCAGCGGCTGGAACTTCTCCAGCGTCTCGAGCGCACCCTCGATCACCGCCATTTCGGCCCCCTCAACGTCGATCTTCACCAGGTCGATGTGGTCGATCCCCGAGCTTCGGACGAACTCGTCGAGGGTAGTGCAGGGGGCCTCGAAGTAGTTAGAGCCGAGGATCTCGCTGGTCAAAAAGCAGGAATCGTCCGTGGCGAAGCTACCCGCGGTAAAAAAGGGGATCTCGTGGAAACGCAGACTTTGATTACTGCTACCCAGGGCCATCTGCGACACAATCACGTTTTTGACCTGGTTCTGCGCGAGATTTTTCTGCAGGAAGTGAAATCCGTCGTTTGAGGGTTCAAATGCGTAGATCCGGCCGTTGGGAGCCAGTATGGAGAGGGCCAGACTGTACAGACCGATGTTGGCTCCCACGTCGATGCAGACTGCCCGATCGTCTACATAAGGACGTAGGCTTGAGAGCACGGGGTCCGGGTATTCACCTTCGGGAAGTCCGCGGAAGTACTCGTCACGAGCGCTGCCTGACAAAGTGAAGAGCCTTCCTACCAGGCCGACCCTCTTGTGAATGTCCTCCTGGACGTCGCCGGCAGTCATCGAAGCGAGCCTCTCCGTGGGGTGGCGTGCGCGCTGGAGGGAGTCGGTGGCTTACTCACAATGTAGTACTTTACTGTCCGTGGAAGCCCCCGATACCAAATCCGACCGAATCGACTCAATGCCTTGGCCGGGCGAGGAGATGGTTTTTCGCGTTTCCAATCAATCCGACCGGCGCAAATTCCTGGAGAGTGGCGAGCACTCTGTCCGCGACCTGGAGGTCATGCTTGCCCTCGCCGGGCACAATATCGCCGACTTCAAGAGGATTCTCGACTTCGGCTGCGGCTGTTCTCGGATGCTGTTGTGGATGGAGGACGTCGCCGAAAGCTCGGAACTGTTCGGCGTGGACATCGACGAGCGGATGATTGCCTGGGGCCAAAAGAATGTGCCCTGGGCCACCCTTTCAGTCAATAAGCCCCTGCCGAAGCTCGATTTTCCCGATGGATACTTCGACCTGGTGTACTCGGCTAGTGTGTTCACGCATATCGACGAGGACTACCAGGACCAGTGGCTGGCAGAGCTCAAGCGTGTAACCAAGCCGGGATCCATCCTGCTGCTCACCGTGCACGGTGAGTACGTAACGGGGTTGCTGGACGAGGCCGAGGTCCAGGCGGGCCATCGCGACATGAGCAACATGCGTAGTCAGCTCAACGACAAGGGCATCTGCTTTTTGGACAACGACATTTTTGTCGGCGGTCCGTTCCCGAATTTCTATCACTCCACGCTGCATGCCCCGTGGTACATCTTCGAACACTGGGGCAGATTGTTCGATGTGAGGGCTTACGTCTCCCGGGCCTCCGCGAACTTCCAGGACTATGTGATGTTGGAACGGCCCCCCGACGATGTGGAGCTCAAACCGATCCAGATGACTCGGAACACGGTGTCCCCCGCCCACGCCGCTCCTGCGCCACAAGATGCGTCCCCCAGGCTGATCCTGGGTCACTCGAAGGCCGACTGGCGCAGGTACCTTGAGCGAGGGTTGCGGCGTGTCGCCCGAAAGGTGCTCGGGCCGCCTACCGAGGCACCCCAACCGGCGACGACGGCTCCGGTGGAGACCGGAAACAAGATCGCCGGAGGCTACCCGGTGAGCCTGCTCGTCGAACGGATGGGAGAACGGGTGAACCGGTTGGAGTCGGACGTCTGGGCAGAGTTGCGGCTCCAGCAGGAGCGGATGGACAGGTTGGAGAAAGCCGCGGAAACCGACCACCCGGCGGGATAACGGGTCCTATCTGCAGACCACGAGAACGTCCAGTGAATTCTCCAGGTCGTCTGCGCCCAGGTGGAAGTCATCCAGTTCAAACTGGACCGCCGGACCGCCCTTGTTTTGCCGGGCTCGGGTCAGCGCCCAGTCGTAGAGAAACTGGCGCGGCTTGCGCGGTATGAGCCGGCGGAGCCCCAGCGGGTCCAGTCTCAAAAGGGCATCTAGCTGGCGCCGTTCGGCATGGTGAAAATCCATGTAACGCTTTGAGCCGAAGACGCCGTATGGGGTGACCTCTGCGAAGAACCTGCCGCATAGCTCGGCAAGTTGCGCCGCGTCGTACTCGATGTAGTGGTAAGGATCGATAATCT
>DATLGP010000251.1:0-3776 GCA_035540395.1 Actinomycetota bacterium | reverse complement strand
CCATTGGCCTGGCCGGCACCGCCCTGGTGATGGGGGAACGGGTGGCTGCACCGTGGTTGGTGGCGGTCCTGCCGCTTTCGCTGCTGGGCCTTTTGACGCTGCCGGGATCCGGCGAGTTGATGGCCCTGCCTGCCTTGATATTCCCGGGGGCCTGGGCGGCGATGTCGACAAGGCTGCGGGCGATCAAGCCAACCCAGGAGGGCGAGCTTGCGTTGCCGGGTGCTGCCAGCCTGGTGGGCTTCGCTTATCTGGCCGCCCTGGCTTCGTCGCTGCTTGCCGCGTCGGGTGAGGTTGGGGAAGGCGGGCTTCCGGTCGAGGCGATCAACGGCATCTGGCTGCTCTACGCAGCGGGCA
Organism: Actinomycetota bacterium; assembly: GCA_035540395.1. GTDB lineage: Bacteria > Actinomycetota > CADDZG01 > JAHWKV01 > JAHWKV01 > JAJCYE01. The sequence continues at coordinate 3,422 of DATLGP010000251.1, read as the reverse complement.
TGGCGGCTATGGCGACCCTCTCGCTGACCTCCACCACACAAAGCATCAGGTGGGAACCCGAAGCTCAGGGCCACTATTCGAAGTCGGACGTCCTACTGCCGAAGCTGGTTCCGCCGGTAGCGTGGTTCAGCCTGTTCGTGGCCGCGGCGGTCACCGTGCGCCTGGTGCTGGCCGGCCTTCGCACCGCCTTCCTGTAGGAGCCGCGCCCATGGTCGGGGCTGAAGATTCGCCGGCCGAGCGCGACGCGAACACGTCGCCCCTGATCGGGGGCCGCCGGGTCGCCCTGTTGCTGGTGCTCGGGTGCCTGCTGGCGGTGGTTATGAACCCGGCGCTGGTTGCCAACCTGGACAAGGTCCCGGCGGCGGATTCTGCAGACCGGCTGTTCCAGAGCTGGCAGCTCGCATGGAACGGCCACGCGCTGCTGCGCCAGCCCTTCGACTTCTTGGACTCAAATGCCTTTTGGCCCCTGGACAACTCGGTGGCGTTCTCGGATGCTCTATTTGGATTTACCCCGGCCGGTCTGGTCGGCAGCGGGTCGGCGGCGGCGGTGGTGCGGTACAACCTCGTCTTCCTTTTCACCTACGTCACCGCGTTCGCGGCCGCCGCGCTACTGGCCAGGGAGCTCGGTCTGCGCTGGCCGGCGGCCGTGCTGGCCGGCGCTGCCTTTGCCTTCGCCCCGTGGCGGCTTTCCCAGCACAATCATCTTCACGTTCTGGGAAGCGCCCCGATTCCGCTGTCGCTGTTCTTTTTTCTGCGGGGTTACCGGCGCCGGGCCCCGTGGCTGGTATTCGCCGGTTTCCTGGCGGCAACCTGGCAGGTGGCCATCGGTTTCACGCTGGGCGTGCATCTTGCCTACCTGCTCGCCCTCCTGGAGGTCCTGGCGGGATACAGGTGGTGGCGAAGTGAACCCAGACCGGCTCTCGGCCGGGGCGTCCTGGCCGCAAGCTGGGGAGGCGCAGCGACGTTCGCCGGCTGGTCGGGTCTTCAGGCGTACCCGTACCTGAAGGTCCTTCAGGCGCATCCCGAGGCCCGCCGCACGGCGGATTACGTGAGGTTCTACTCGCCGCCCCCCAGAGGGTTTCTCGCCGCGCCGGCCGAGAGCGCGGTCTGGGGGAAGGCGACCGAGGGAGTGAGGCAGACTCTCGCGTGGGTGCCCGAGATGACTCTTTTTCCCGGTCTGACCGTGCTCGTGCTGGCCGCCGCCGGGTTGGCATTGCCGGTGCTGTCGATGCGATGGCGCATCGGGCTTGCGGCGGCGCTGGCGGTGTCGGCGGTTCTGGCGTTGGGCTACTCGTTTCTGGGGGGACGGTTCACCTACGGGTTGCTGTTCGAACTGGCGCCCGGCTGGCAGTCGAGCCGAACCTCGAGCCGGGTGATCACCATCACAATCCTTTCGCTGGCGCTGCTGGCGGGAGCCGGGGCCCAGGGGGCCGGCGACTGGGTTGCCCGGCGCAGGCAGACGGGGCCCCCGTTGCCTCGGCGAAGTCCACTGCTCGCAGTGCTTCTGCCGGGCCTGTTCACCGTCGCGGTGCTGGCCGAGGGCCTGGGTAACCTGTCGGCCGCCGGCCTGACCACCCCGCCGGTGCGGCAGTTGCCCACCGTGGAGCCGCAGATACACCTGCCGACGGACGACTTCGACGACCTGTTCTACATGTTCTGGTCGATCGACGGGTTTCCTGCCATCGTGAACGGCTACTCGGGTTTCACCCCCGCTCTCCTAAGTGAGCTGCGGGGCGAGATGGCCGGCTTTCCCGACCAGCCATCGGTGGCCCGGCTGCAAGAGCTTGGGGTGCGGATGGTGGTGCTGCACCTGGACCGGGTGAATGGCACGGCATGGGCCGGCGCCGGTGAGCGGCCGGTCGAAGGTCTGCCGGTGGCCCGGTCCGAGGAGGGAAGCACGGTGCTGTACGAGCTGGAACCGGGCAGATCGAACGGGGGACCGACCTGAGCGCAAGGTCCGGGCGAGCTGCCTCCGTCCGGGTCGCGCTCGGTATGGCGGCCGCCGGGCTGGTGGCCGCCTTCGCGATGAAGTACCAGTGCGTGGTCCACGGGTGGAGCGACCACTACCAGTACACCCACCTTTGCTACAACGAGATCCAGGCGTTGTTCGGTGTGAGAGGCATCCAGGCGGGGCTGCTTCCGTACCGGGACACCGCCTTCGAGTATCCGGTGCTCACCGGAATGTTCATGGACCTGGCCGGCCGCATCCTGCGCGGGCTCGTGCGCCTGGGGGTGATAGCTCGAAACGACGACTCCGGATACCTGCTGGTTTCCTCGTTGATGCTGGCGCCTTTCTCCCTGGCCGTGACGATGATGCTGCGGCCGCGGGTTTCCGCCGGGCGGCTGGCCCTGTGGGCGGTGGGGCTTCCTACGATCCTGTACACCTTCCATAACTGGGACGTTCTTGCGGTGTGGGGGTCGGCGTGGGGGCTGATGGCCTACGAGCGCGACCGCCGGGCCACTGCCGGGGCGGCGCTGGCCGCCGGAGCGACCGCCAAGCTGTACTCCGCCTTTCTGGCCCCGGGAGCGGTTCTGGGCCGCTGGGCGGAGGGCGACCGGAAAGGGTCGCTGCGGATAGTGGCCGGTTTCGTGGCGGTATACGCCGCTCTGAACGTGCCGTGGATCGTGATTTCGGCAGGCGCGCCGGCGGCCGCCCCGGGGGAGTTCCCTGGGGTCGATCTACGCGACCCGGCCGTTAACGGCTGGTTGGCTGTGTGGCTGTTCCACGCCGACCGGTATCCGGATTACTGGACCATCTGGTACTGGATCGGCGAACACTCGGCAAGAATCCGAAGCAATCCGTGGTGGGGCGGATCGTTCACCGGCTTCGTGAGCCTGTCGAGCTTCGCCTCATTCGCCGCCGGCAGCGTCTACATGCTGTGGCGGGGCTGGACGCGCCGGGGCGAACCCCAGGGGTACCCGGTGGCGGCGGTGGGCCTGGGCGTCGTGGTGGCTTTTCTGATTACCTCGAAGGTGTATTCGCCGCAGTACGCGCTGTGGGCGGTCCCCCTCCTGGCGATGCTCAGCATCCCGTACCGCTACGTCATCGGGTACTTCGCCGCCGAGCTGGCGGTGCTGGTTAGCGGCTTTCGGTGGTTTACCCAGATAGATGACCCCGAGGCGGGCTGGAAGCGGGCACTGGAGGTGTCGGTGTGGTCCCGGGCGGCCGTTCTGGGCCTGCTGTTCTGGCAGGCAACCAAAGCGGTGCGGGAGCTGCCGCAGGGGGCTGCCGGCCCGCCGGCGGAGGCCGTTCCGAAGATTCGATAAAGATTTCTTCCCGGCCTGACCGCCGGACCGGGCTCACTGTCATACCCGGTGCCTATAGTTGCTTGCGATGGACGCTTCAGCCAGGCACTGCTACGATTTCCAACAGACACTTGTAGTGATCCCTGCTCCCGCCGTGTCCGGTCCGAGTGCCGGAG
>DATLGP010000250.1:0-11314 GCA_035540395.1 Actinomycetota bacterium | reverse complement strand
TGGCCACGGTGAGGACGGCAGCGACGGTGCTGAGGATGATGAAGATCGTTAGCTTGCGCCGGTGCGGGCGAGCAAACTCTGCAACTCGGCGAAGGGTGGCGCGGCCGACTTTCTTCTGGGCCCGCTCGGCCTTCATGGCGCTGTCCAATGCCATCCAGCCGCTCATGTCTACGTCCATCGATCACCTTTCTCGTGCCCGGCCGAGCCTAAGAGTTCAGGCCGGCAAGGCGCCAAGCAAAAGTATGAACCTCTGGCGGCTTTCCGGACGAAAAAAAGGGCCGTTTGCTCGAAGGCAAACGACCCTTTCCGCAGGTCACCATGGCGAGTGACGCTGCGTGTTCCCTTTATGCCCAGTTGGAAGTCGGCTCCAGGAGGGTCAGAGAGGATGTCTGATGATACGGGAGATATCAGGAAATCGTCAAGTTACGAATTCGTAATATCTTTCGCTTCTGACCAGAGGGCTGGAGTATAATCCCTGCTAATCACGCCGGTGCGTGGTCGCTTTTCGGAGGGCGTTGAGATTCCCCGTCCCATCTACCAGGTAAGAGCGGAGCTGTTTCGAACTCTCGCCCATCCGGCACGGATTCAGGTCCTTGAACTGCTGCGTGATGGAGAGAGGTCCGTCGGAGAGCTGATCCCGGGAATCGGACTCGAGCCCTCCCATTTGTCGCAGCACCTGGGTACCTTGCGCCGGGCCAATATCGTCCAAAGCCGCAAGAAGGGATCCAGTGTCTTCTACAAGGTTGCCGACCCCCGGATTTTCGATCTCCTGGAGGTAGCCAAAGACGTCATCGCCGGGTCGCTGACCGAGGCGCGGGACCTGTTGGCAGCCCTTCGAGACACCGAGCTGGCCGAGGCGTCGCCGGCTCCCCAACCTCCTGCGGAACCCCAGTGATTGCGGAAGAAACCCAAACCCCGTCTGGGAGACGGATGGCGGGCGTAAGGCGGTGCCGTGAACCACGCCGGCACGGGCTGAGCATCCTGCCGGATGGATCGCCGGGGGTTGCAGGGTGCCGTTAGAGTTCGTATCCGCGCAACGGCAGACCGAACGCATGGTCGTGCATGCCCTGTGGATGACCGCTGCCCTCAGTTGCGACGGCGACTCGTTCTCTATGACCGCGGCAACCAGTCCGAGCATCGAGGATCTGGTGCAGGGGATCGTGCCGGGAATGCCCCGCCTGCTGGTGCACCACCCGCTGCTTGCCTACGAGAACGGCCACGAGTTCCTCGGCGCCTGGTCGGATGCGGTTTCGGGGAGGATTGACCCATTCATTTTGATCGTCGAAGGCTCCATCCCCAACGAGAAGACCAGCGGTGAGGGGCACTGGGCCGGCCTGGGCTGCGACCCCGAGTCGGGCCAGCCGATCACCACTAACGAGTGGATAGATCGTCTGGCTCCGATGGCGGCAGCAGTGGTCGCAGTGGGCACGTGCGCGACCTACGGGGGCGTCCCGGCGATGAAGAACAACCCAACCGGGGCCATGGGACTTCCGGACTATTTAGGTTGGGAGTGGACCTCCCGCCTGGGTCATCCCATCGTGTGCATCCCGGGTTGTCCGGCGCAGCCGGACAACATAACCGAGACGATTCTGTACCTCACGATGATGCTGGCCGGCCGGGCCCCCGAGATCGAGCTGGATGACGCCCTGCGACCTCGGTGGCTCTTCGGCCGTACGGTGCACGAGAATTGCAACCGGGCCGCGTTCTATGAGCAGGGGGAATTCGCCGCCGAGTACGGGTCACGCAAGTGCATGGTCAAGCTGGGCTGCAAAGGGCCCGTGGCCAAGTGCAACGTCGGAGTCAGAGGATGGGTCCGGGGACGGGGGGGCTGCCCCAACGTCGGCGGCATCTGCATCGGCTGCACCATGCCGGGCTTCCCGGACAAGTTCCTTCCGTTCATGGACCCCGCCTATCCGGTGCGGATATCGACGACCGTCGCCCGGTTCACCTACGGCCCGGTCTTGCGGATGATGCGCAGCAATTCGACCGAGAAGACTCCATGGGCGCCCAAGAGGAGACGGCCGTCGATCTCCCTGCTGAGCGGGTACGAGCCACGGTGGGAGGCCGAAGCACCGGCCCGACCTCTGCGCTACCGGACCTACGAAGTGGGAGGCCGGCAGGCGCGGCGGTACGAGCTTGGTACCGGGCACGTCGCTCGTGCCGAGGTTCGCGAGGACCGGGTCTTCCTCGGGTGGACCGCCCGGGTCGATGCCGGCGAATGGCTTGAGGTGCTTCACGAGTTCGTGGGGATCAAGGGCAACGCGCTTGGGCTGGTCATTCTCGGGGACGGGACCGAGGTCCGGGGAGATCTCACGTGGCGAGAGACGCGGGCTCTGATCGACGATCCGGGGGTTGAGCCGATGCTGGTGAGGGTCGAACTGGGAGCCGTGAGTTTGCTGTGGACGAGCTCGGCTGCCTCGGGTGACGGCTTCCCGGAAGCGGCGATCACCACGCCGGCGTTCGACGTCTCCCGTTCACTCCAGCTTCTCGGAGCCAGCGCCACCGCCGGCGTCCAGGCCCGCGCCGACGAAATAGTGAAGGATGCCCGCCAGGCTCGCAGTTGGGACAGGGACGGCCGTTCGGAAACCGGCTGACCTGGCATTACGGACACTCCTTATACAAAGTTGGGCCGTATACAAAGTTGGACCGTATACAAAGTTGGGCCGTTCCCGCCTGCTGCGCCTTTCGCGCCTCTTCGGATACTTTCGGGCCTTTAGGGATTTAGGGTTCTGTAGGGGTTATCTGCCCGGGCACTCCGACGCTATGATGAGGCATGGTCGGTGAACGCAGCGGTGAACAATCGCATTACGATCCGTTGGGCAACGTTGAGAGCGGCCGGGTCGCCGAGCTGTTCGGATTGCTCAGCGAGCAGTCCCGTGCCGGAATACTCTATGCACTCCTCAAGGCCGGAGAGCTTTCCACCGAACAGTTGACCGAATGGACAGGAGTCCCCCACCCTCGGGTCGAGGAGGCTCTCAGAGTCCTTCGGGCAGCTCGGGTCGTCAGCAGCCGGCGGGCGGATGAAGCGGTGATATACGGGCTGCGGGGCGATCAGATCCGAAAGTTGCTTGAGGTAGCGGGTGCCGCCGGCGAAGCCCGCAAACTCTGGCAGCTGAGAGGCGTGGCCGCCGGCACCCCCACTGCCTGAGCCCCGGGCTCCTAGACGCAGTTAACTCCTTCGGCCGGACGGTAGAGCGCGTTCACCCGGTCCACCTTGGTTGAGCCGTCGGCCAGGTAGGTGATGGTTCGCTCGGTTCGCACCAGCTTGCAGGGGCCTCGTGACTGCTCGGTCTGGCCGGTTTGGTCGGCCTCGGCCCACTTCGTCGAGTACAGTCCGACCGTGATGCTGGAGCGCGTGTAGGTGGGCCAGATCAGGATCGGGTGGGGACTGGGGTTTTTGATCTGCAGGTCCGGCCGCGGAAACGAGAGGGTGGCCTCCCGCCCGTACGGATACCGGGAGATGTACAGGCTGTGAGACTGGTACTCGGGGAACTCCAGCCCGGCGAAGAATGCTGCGTTGAACAGCGTGGTGGCGAATTGCGACACCCCGCCCCCCACCGACTCGTCGAATTTGCCGTCCTGGATGACGCCGTCGACGACGAATCCTTTCTCCCGGGTCCTCTCACCGACGAATTTGTTGACCGAGAAGGTCTCTCCCGGCTTGATCACATGGCCCCGCACCGCGTCCGCCATGAGCTGGATGTTCCTGACCCGAGGCTGCCCGGCGGCGTGGTTGGTGGTAAAGGTGCTTACCTGTTCGGTGATTCCCGCCAGCGAAAGCTCTTCGGCAGTTACTTGCGGGGGAATTTCGACCACAGGCAGCTCTACCGGTCGGACCGCCTGTCCCAGCAGGGCCTCTTCGACGATGCTGCCGGCGGTGTCGGCGCAGCAGCCGAGCCCGGGCTTTCCCGGCGCGATTCTCACCTGGCCGTCGACGACGTCGTAAGCCGCGTTCTGTGGCTTCGGGTTCGGCTGGTCCAGCAACTTGCGGAGTCCTGCGTTGGCCGCTCCGTGGTCGACCTTGAGTACCAGACCCTCTTCGGTAGACGCCGAGCGTATCCATGTGCGCAAGGTCTGCGGGGGCACGGTGAGCTCCTGGTCTCCGGCCTTGACCGGGATGCCCTCGGCAGTCAGCGACTCCGCACGACCGATTAGCTGTTGAGCGTCTTCCACGGTGAAGCGGGGCGGCACCTCGCCGCGGCCGACTCGAACCTGGATCGGCACACCATCGGCTGCCGCCGGGGGAAGTTTCTCGATCAATTCGACCGGGTTGATGCCCTCGCCGGGTGTACCTTCCACCGGCTGCAGGCGGCCATCCCGAGCGCGGATGCCGGGCTCGGTGGGTGGAGTCCGGGGCCCGGGGTCCTGGGCCGCGACCACCCGGTAAACGGCGTTGCGGTCCACATCGATCCTGACCGGGGCCTTCCGGGGGGTGAAGAACGACTTCAGCCAGTTCCAGATCCGGTTCACGACGCTGCCGGAGCGCTCCAGTGCGAGAGTGTCGGCTATGGTCGGGTCCACCAGGACCTTCAGGCCCACCGCCTGGGCGTCGGTGGAGAACCCGCCCTCGGGAGCCCGAACCTCAATCTGGGCCTGGGCGTATTCGTCGGCAAGCTGGGTGGTGACCGTCCACAGCTCGGCGGCGGTCATGCCGCTGACCGGGCGTCCGGCCAGGCTCACGTTGCGGGCAACCCTGTCGTTCTGTCCACCATCCAGCGACCAGGCAACTACCACCGTCACCAGCAGGACGAACGGCAAGAGCGCAAGGAAGGTAAGGGTTCTGCTTCGTTTGTGGTGGTGTCCGCGGCTTCTTCGCATTTCCATGTCCCGGCCACCCGAGCCTGGTTGGTTGCGGCCGGGTTCTCAACGTACACCGTTTGGGATACCTAAAGTCCGCCCGCCTCGAATCTGGATTTTTCCATCTCATTGCCTGTATGGTTTGGCCCGCAATGACTCCTCGCACATTTGCCATCGGTTCTCTGGTCTGCGCGGTTATGGCCCTGGTGATCCTGGTCATCCCCTTCGTCGGCGTGTTCACTTCGGCGGCGCTGGGACCCCTCAGCATTGCCCTGGGTGCGGTGGGAGTGTCCCGGACCAAAGACGGCGGACCCAACCGCAAGATGGCACTGGCCGGGTTGACGCTGGGCCTGGTGGCGCTGATAGTTCTGGTGGTTTTCCTGGCCACCGGGGCCTATTCGGAGTACGCCCGGTAGGTCCCTCCAGGAAGGGCCGGATGGCACTTTGGTTCCGGTCCGTTCGGCACATGCGCCGCGTCGTCGGGCGGCGTACCTTCTTGCTTACCGATTCAGATCACAAGCGGTGGGGAAATCGGCATGAAGCAAAACCAAAACAGCAAATTTCGGGAGTCGGTCTGCAAGACGGCGGGCAACCTGAACGGGCTCGCGGCGCGGGCTGCCTTGGTGAAGGTGGACTCGGCTCGTACCTGAGGCTCCCGGCCGGTCTCAAGCACCACCCCGGCGGCGGATGACTCTTACTTCTTCAACCGTCCCTGCTTGGCCTTCTTACCTTCTTGAACGAGCCGGGCGAACTTGCGCTCATGCTGGCGACGTTCGTGGGGATTGGCCCGTAGAACCTGTCCCTGAAGCTCCTTCCTGAGCTCCAGGTACGCCTGCACCCGGTCGGGCCGCAGCGTTCCCGCGTCGATGGCGGCCTGGATTGCGCAATCGGGCTCGGTTTCGTGCAGGCAGTCGGAAAAACGGCAGTCCTCCGCAATGGTCTCAACGTCTCCGAACGCGGTTTCGACCGCCTCGGCGGAAGCAACGAGACCCAGGGACCGGATCCCGGGCGTGTCGATGACCACACCGGAGCCCGGTAGAAAATACAGTTCCCTGCGGGTGGTGGTGTGACGGCCTTTGGAGTCGCCGGCCCTGACCTCACCCTCCGGGGTCAGCGAGCGTCCGGCGAGGGCATTGAGCAGGCTCGACTTACCCGCCCCCGACTCCCCGAGCAAAACAGCCGTCCTCCCACCGATCGCCGCTCGGAGCTCGTCCAGTCCCCGGCCGGTTCGGGCGGAAACCGTCAGAACGTCCAGCCCGAGCGTTTGCCCGGCGACATCCTCGGCCCTAGCCAGCGGGTCTTCGCAGAGGTCCGCCTTGTTCAACACCACGACGGGTTCGGCGCCGGCATCCCATGCCTGGACCGCACCCCGGTGAATGCGGCCGGGCTTTACGGGACGGTCCAGCCCGCATATCAGGAGCACGACGTCGACATTGGCGGCCATCAATTGCTCGGAGTCGTCGGCCCCGCGGCGCCGAAGGGCGCCCCTGCGGGGGAGCACTGCCAGGAGACGATCGCCGCTCAAGGCTACCCAGTCCCCGGTGATCACCTGCTCGGGGTGTCCGGCGGTCTCGGCGGGAACCACCGAGCCTTCAGTGCCTACCAGCACCACGCCCCTGTCGCGCCTGATGACACGGCCGGGTACGGGAGGTGACCCCTCAGCGGTGTCGACCTCTTTCAGGAGGGCGTTCCACCGCTCGTCCCAGCCCATGGAACGCAATGACGAGGGGGGGTCATTAGTCTTCAAGGTTGAATCGCAAGTATAGGCCGGACGAATCTGCACGAGCTGGATGCCGCCTCGATGTACATTGACCGGGTGCCCGCCCGCGTGCGAAGGATCTGGATCCTGCTGACCGCAGTCGTCATGCTGTTCCCCTCGTGCGTGCTGTTGGACAGGACCCCGCCCATAGTGGTCGAGCTTCCCTTCGAGCACTACACCCTGGAGAACGGCCTGGAGGTGATCCTGCGCAAGGACGACCGCATCCCGGTCGTCTCGGTGAACGTCTGGTACCACGTCGGTCCGGCCAACGAGATCGACGGGCGCCGGGGCTTCGCCCACTTGTTCGAGCACATGATGCTACAGGGCAGCGGTCATGCCCCCGGGGACTACATCGCAAGGCTGGAAGCCGTGGGAGCCACCGGCATCAACGCAAACACCGATTTCGACCGAACGTCCTACCTGCAGGACGTCCCATCGGACCAGCTCGAGCTCGCCATGTGGGCCGAAAGCGACCGGATGGGGTTTCTCCTGGATGCGCTGGACGAAGCATCGCTGCGTAACCAGCAGAGCGTGATACGCAACGAGCGCCGCCAAAGGATCGACAACGCACCCTATGGCCTGGCGCACGAGGAGGTTTATCGCCTGCTGTTCCCCCCGGACCACCCCTACCACCACTACATCTTCGGTTCCCATGCCGAGATGCAGGCCGCCGAGCTCGATGAGGTCGAGGAGTTCTTTCGCAGGTACTACGGACCGAACAACGCCAGTCTGGCGATAGTCGGAAACATCGACATCGAGAAAACGAAGGCAATGATCGACAGGTACTTCGGCACTCTTCCCCGGGGCGAGGAGGTGCCCGAAGTCCCGGTCAAAGTCCCTCGGATCCCCATGCAGAAGCGGACCACCGTCACCGATACCGTCGAGCTGCCGCGGGTTCTCATGGCATGGATTTCTCCCCCGGCCTTTTCGGAGGGGGACGCTCGCGCATCCCTGGCCGCACGGATGCTCGGCGGCGGTAAGGCGAGCCGGCTGTTCCGGGACCTCGTCCACGATCTGCAGATCGCACAGTCGGTAACTGCCGACAACCGGAGTCTCAGCCATGGCTCGGTTTTTCAGATCACCGCCACGGCCAAGCCGGGTCACACCGTCGAGGAACTGGAAACGGCGATTCGGCGAGCGCTCGACCGGATGGCCGAGGAGGGCCCGGGCGAAAAGGAGCTCGCGGCGGCGAAGCTGTCGACCCTGGCGGTGATCGTGAAAAGCCTGGAGCCCACCGAGGGGGTGGCGGACCGGCTCAACGCATACAACCACTTCGTCGGGGACCCCGGTTACCTGGCGGAGGACCTGAAGCGGTTCCAGGATGTCGATGAGGATCATGTCCGGGACTTCGTGCGGGAGGCCCTGGCTGCCGAGCGAGGGGTGGTGGTGGCTGTCAATCCTGGGCCCAAGCCCCTGCCGGATGATCCTCCGGCGCCCCCGCCCGTTCCGCGGTCCGACGAGGTCCCCGGGGCTGAGTCCGCTCAGCCCTGGCGCCATGAGGTGCCCGGCCCGGTTCAAGCACCGCGCTCCCAGCTGCCCGTGCCCCGGACTTTGGAGCTGGAGAACGGTCTCACGGTTTACCTGGTCGGCCGTCCGGAGCTTCCCCTGGTGACCGTGCAGCTGACCGCGCGCTCCGGCAGCTCCGATGACCCTTCGGATCTTCCCGGGCTTGCTTCATTCACCTCCGCCATGCTCGACGAAGGGGCGGGCGAGCGCGATGCGATTCAGATAGCCAACGACCTCACAGCGCTCGGGTCGACGCTTGATACCGGCGCCTCCCGGGAGGCCAGCTGGGTGGTCTCGCAAACGCTGGAACCTCACCTCGAGGAGACAATGGCGATCCTCAGCGATGTGGTCCTGCGGCCGCAGTTCGGCGCTTTTGAGATCAGCCGGACGCGCACGGAACGCCTGGCAAGCCTCCAGCAGCAGCGCAGCCAACCGCTTACCACCGCATTCAAGGTGATGTGGCGGGAGCATTACGGTGAGGCGCATCCCTACGGACACCTCACGCTTGGAACCGAGCATGCCATCGCCCGGATCGACCGGGCCGACCTGATTGGCTTCCATCGCCGGGCGTTCACGCCGCACAATTCCGCACTCATCCTGGCCGGTGACCTGGACCAGGAGCGGGCCAGGGAACTTGCCGAGGACTATCTCGGGGATTGGGAGGGCCCGGTACCCGCAGCGAGAGACCTTCCCGAGGCGGTGGTTTCGCCCGACAGGCTCCTGGTGGTAGACATGCCCGACGCACCCCAAACCGCCCTGGTGGTCTCCCAGCCGGGGGTGGCCCGGGACGACCCCGAGTACGACGAGCTTCTGTTGGTCAACGGCGTGCTGGGTGGGATGTTTTCGAGCCGGCTGAATCAGAGCCTGAGAGAACGGCACGGTTTTACCTACGGCGTGGATTCTCAGGTGACCCAGAGCCGCCATGCCGGGCTGCTCCACGTCTCGATGTCGGTCGACAAGAATCAGACGGGTGCCTCGGTGCGGGAGATCCTGGGCCAGGCAACCGACCTGAGGGAGCGCGGCCTGACCGAGCAGGAGTTGAACGAGGCTCGCCAATCCATCGTCCGCTCCCTTCCTAACAGCTTCCGTACCAACGCAGCGGTGGCGGCCAGCATCGCCCACCTGTACGCACTGGGATTGCCACAGGACTACTTTCGCGGGCTTGAAGACCGGTTGTCGGCTGTGACGGTCGGCGAAGCGGCAGAGCTGTCGGCGCGATTGTTGCGGCCGGAGTTGATGAAAGTCGTAGCAGTCGGGGACCGTGCGGCCATTGAACAGCAACTGACGGAGTTGAATTTAGGCCCTCCGGGGGTCCGGAGCCGGGACGCTGTACCTTAAATCTTGCTCGCGGACCTTGCCCATTCATAGGGCGGACGCAAACCACGGAATACCTGGTCCATCCGTGCGCATGCCGGTGCAGGTCCCCGATGACCTGCCATCTTCGTCTGGGTCGGTCCTCCCGAAAAGGCCGTCTCGCGCCGTCGATGGCTCCCCGGAGCTCCGCGAACCCTTAGAGTTAAACTCACAACCTCCAAGGAGACCCAGCGTGCCATTCTCAGAGCGAACCCGAGAAGCGATGAACCAGCAGTTGAACCTTGAGATCAAGGCTTTTTACGCCTATCTGGCGATGTCCGACTATTTCGACTCGGTGAGCCTGCCCGGGTTCTCGCAATGGATGTTCAACCAGTCGCAAGAAGAATGGACGCACGCGTTGAAATTCAGGGCCTTCATCCAGGATCGTGGAGGCCGGGTCAGTCTGCGTCAGATACCCGAGCCCACTGCCGAGTTCGAATCGTCGCTCGAGGTCTTCGAGCGGGCCCTGGAAAACGAGGAGGAGGTCAGCCGGTCGATCTCCGACATCTACGCCCTCGCAGAGGAAGAGAAGGACTTTGCCACCCAGGCATTCCTCAATTGGTTCGTCACCGAGCAGGTTGAGGAGGAGAAGACGATGACCGACATCATCGACTGGCTCAAGCGTATCGGGGACTCCCCGCAGGGCCTGTTTATGCTCGACGAGAAGCTCGCGCAGGGTGGTCTGACGGGTTCGGGAGTTGCCGCCGAGGAGCCCCCGGCCTAGCGAGGACGGCTTCGAGCCGGCTAATTGATAGAGAAGTATTTAACGAAGATCACGTGACAAAACCAGATTACGGGTTAATCTGGATCAGACCCGCCCGGTTAAACGTGTAAAAAGAAGGCAGCCTCCGTCAAATTCGGCCGACGGATAACCGTAGATTTCGAGCACGGGTAAGGGTCACGGTTTCGCACTGAAACCAGCCGGAAGGCCATCCGGTTACGCCGCCTACGCACAGGCGGTCGGGAGTATCCCCTAGGTGTTTTGCTTCTTCGAAGCGGATCTTCGAAGGGCGTCCTTTGCTGTACCCATCTCGACGAGAAAGGAGTTCGTTTGCAGTTTCTTCTATCTGGAGGTTCATTTTGAGACGTGTATTAACCGTTTGTTTTCTCGGCATGGTAGCGCCTGTCGGCCTCGTATCGGCAGCACATGCCACCGAGGCCTCGGCTGCAAGCCAAGCCGTGGATCGCATCTTTGCAGAAAGCTTGCCCGGCAACCGGGACAGTTCGCAGTCCTCTCCGCCGGCATCTGCCCCGACTTCCGGAGCGGCGGAAGTGCCCTCGCCGGGATCGATTTCGGCTCCGGCCCCAGCCCCCGCCAAACAGTCAGTGCTCTCGACGGCTCCGGCTACCGCCCCGGCTCAGGCACCTGCTCGGGCAGTTGCCCCGGCACCCGCTCGGGCAGTGGCGCCGGCACCGGCACCGGCACCCGCTCGGGAAGTTGCCCCGGCACCGGCTCCAGCTGCTGCTTCATCGGCTCCCATTCGACGAGTTTCCAGCACGGCGTACTGCCTGACCGGCCGAATGGCCTCGGGAAGGAACACCTACTCGGGGGCGGCGGCTATGAACAGCGTGCCCCTGGGTTCCAGGTTCCGGGTGCTCGACGGCCCCCGTGCCGGTTCCACCTTTGTGGTCGAGGATCGCATCGGGCACAGCAGCGGCTTTGACATCGCCTACCCCGGCAATTGTGGGGCAGCCAGGCAGTATGGCCGCCGCACCATTTCCATCCAGCAGGCTTAGCAGCACCTGTAGCGTACGAAAGGGCGCCCCGAGGCCACCAGCCTCCGGGGCGCTTTTTTGTGCCCCGGATGGGATGCAACCAAGCCATTCGAGCTCCTTCGGCCGCCCGGCCCGGACAACTTTGCGTCAGAAACCTTGGATCTAGCCGCCGTCTTTCGTCGG
>DATLGP010000249.1:0-2380 GCA_035540395.1 Actinomycetota bacterium | reverse complement strand
GGTCTACGAGGCGTTTGCCGTTCCGGTCCTTGCCCAGCACGCCGGCTCGAGGGAGCTCCTCGGCCCGGGGGGCCCGCTGGCGCACGGTGCCGGTGCACTCGGAATCCTGGCCAACCTCTCGATCCTTGCCTTCCCGGTCTTCGGTATCGCCGTGCTTCGATCCGGAGTTTTCTCCAGGGGTCCCGGCTGGCTGCAGGTTGCTGCAGTCCCCGCCTTCATGGTGGGCATGGTCCTGGTTGGAGTGACCGGTGACCCGATCGGGCCGGCGGCCGACAGCTGGGTTCTCGGCATGCTCCCGATCACCCTGCTCTACGCCTTCCTGTTTGCCGGTTACGCCTGGGCCGGTCTGCAGATGAGGTCGCAGACGGCAACCGGGCGCCGGGCGGTTGCGTCCTCCACCGCCGTGCGCGTATAACGCAGGGCGCGGGGAAGGAGACGGACTTGAAGCACTCTGCGGTTGCAGTCCGGGTTGTCTGGTTCACCGCAGTACCGGTGCTGGGAGCGCTGTTGGTCGCAGCGCTCCCGGCGCTTTATCTGCTCAAGCTCGACCCTTCCCCGGCGGTCCGGGCCGGGATAGAGCAAGCCGGCATCTCCGCAGAGGTTTACGCCGCGTACTGGGTCGTGGCGATGGCCGCTTTTGCGGTTCTCTGCGTGAGCGTCGGGGTATCGATCGTGGCCCGTAAGCCGGCCGAGCCGATCGCATGGTTCGTCTCCCTTTTCCTGATAGCTCTGGGGACGGCCAACGCTCCGTTTACCGAAGCGCTGGCGGCACGCTGGCCTCACCTGGCCTTCGCCGCCACCTCCGGATTCTTTGTCCTGATCGCAAGCTTCGTGGTTCTGCTGTTCGTCTTCCCCGATGGACGGCCGGTACCAAGCTGGAGCGGGCCGGTCTCCCTCGTGCTCGTCTGCGCCGTTTTTCTTCTCCGGGGCTCGGTGGCGATAAGGCCGACCGAGGCCGTGTTCGTTCTTCTCATGACCAGCCTTCTGACCGGACTGGGCGCCCAGATCTACCGGTATCGAAAAGCTGCCGATCCCGAGATCCGCCTGCAGACCAGAAATGTGGCAATCGCGTTTGCGGTTGCCATCGGCGCTCAGATTGTCATGCCGGCATTGGAGCCGGTGCCGATGTTTGCCGAACCGGGGGTGGGGGCGCTGGTCTTCGACCTCGCAACGGTCACGGTCATGAACCTGGCGTTTTGCCTGGTGCCGCTCGCCATCGCCCAGTCGATTTTGAGAAGGCGGCTGTGGAGCCGCGACGCCTTCATCAACCGGGCTCTCGTCTACGGCGGCCTGACCGCAGTGCTGCTCACGGTCTTCGTCGCCGTCGCGGGCGGACTGGGCGGCGTCCTGGCGGCGGACCGCAACCTCCTCTCGCTGGTGGCCGCCGGGCTCGTGGCGGTGCTGTTTGCGCAACTGCGGGATCGCATGCAGAGGGGCGTCAACCGCCTCATGTACGGGCGCCGGGACGAGCCTTATGAGGTCATGGCGGAGCTGGGACGAAAGCTGGAGTCGTCCCTGGCCGCCGAATCGGTACTCCCGACCCTGGTCCGTACCGTCGCCGATACCCTGAGCCTGCCCTACGCCGCAATCGAGCTGGAGGGCGATGCGGGTCCGGCAGCGACAACCGGCTCACCACAACCGGAGCCTGTGCGCATCCCGCTGGTCTACGGAACCGAGGCGGTGGGAGAACTGGTGGTCGCTCCCCGTTCCCCAGGGTCAAAACTGAGCGACTCCGAGTTGGAGCTTTTGCGCAACCTCGCCCGCCAGGCCAGCCCCGCGGTCCACGCGGTTCGCCTCACCCGGGACCTTCAAGGGGCCCGCGAAAGGCTGGTGAACAGCAGGGAGGAGGAGCGCAGACGGATCCGGCGCGACCTGCACGACGGCCTCGGCCCAACGCTTGCAAGCATGACCCTCCAAGCAGACGCAGCCCGGGAGTCCCTGGACGCAGATCCGGCCGAGGCGCGGCGTATTCTGGACGACCTGGTGGGGCAACTCCAGGCATCAACGGCGGACATCCGCCGGTTGGTCTATGAGCTGAGACCCCCGGCGTTGGATGACCTCGGCCTTTCCGGAGCCCTGAGGTCACACCTGGACCGGGCTGATTCGCACAAGCTGCACATGCACCTGGACTTCCCCGAGGACCTACCGCCTCTGCCCGCTGCCGTCGAGGTCGCGGCGTTCCGCATTGCTCAGGAGGCAGTGGCAAATGTCGTGCACCACGCCGGGGCAACCAGCTGCTCGGTGAGCCTCGAGGTTGCAGACGAACTCTTAACGGTGGAGGTCAGCGACGATGGATCGGGGATCCCGGCAGCTCCGAATGCCGGGATTGGGCTCAGGTCCATGCGCGACCGGGCGCACGAGCTGGGAGGAGAGTGTCTGG
>DATLGP010000248.1:0-1663 GCA_035540395.1 Actinomycetota bacterium | reverse complement strand
CGGGACCTGGGGGATCTGGCCGGTGCCCGGGACCTGTTCGAGAAGGCCCTGGCGGCCGACGAGGCGGCCCACGGCCCGGATGCACCCTCCGTCGGCCGGGACCTGAGCGGGCTGGGCGGCGTGCGGCGCGACATGGGCGACCTGCAGGGCGCCAAGCAGGCCCTGGAGCGGGCGATTCGTATCAACGAGTCGATCCTCGGAGAGGACGACCCGGCCTTGGCCCACGACCTCAGCGACCTCGGCGGCGTGCTGCACGACATGGGGGACCTGGACGGCGCCAGAACCCACCTGGAGCGGGCGCTCGCAATCCACGAGCAGTCCCTCGGCACCAGCCACCCTACGCTCAGCACCGACCTGAACAGCCTGGCCGGCGTGCTGAGTGCCCAGGGGGACCTGGAAGGCGCGAAGAAAGCGCTGGAGCGGGCTCTCACCATTGACCAGAAGGCCTACGGCCCCGACCATCCTCGAGTCGCCACCCGGTTGAACAACCTCGGCAGCGTACTGCGGGCGCAAAGAGACCTGTTCGGCGCCAAGAGCTGCCTGCAGAAGGCTCTGGCGATCACTCAGACCACCCTTGGGTCGGACAACCCGAAGGTCGCGACCCGAATGGCCAACCTGGCCAGCGTTCTTCGCGACCTGGGAGACCCGTTCGCGGCCCGGCCCTTTGTCGAGCAGGCACTTGCCATTGAGGAGTCCTCCTACGGATCCGATCATCCCAAGGTCGCAGCGCGCCTGGCCAGCCTGGCCGGCCTCCTGAAGGTTATCGGGGACCACGCGGGGGCCAAGATCCGGCTGGAGCGGTCGGTGAGGATCACCGAGACCCTCTACGGCAGGGAGGATCCCCGGTACCTCGCTCGGGCGGCGCAGCTGGAAGCACTAAACGCGGCACCTCCCCCGCCGGAGCCGGAGCCGGCTGAGGAGTCCGATCCCTTCATCGACGAGCCGGTTGACGTCTTCGAACCGCAGGAGCCGCCGGAGCCGCCGGGCCCCCCGAAACCGATCCGGATCAGCTCGCTGCCGGAAAAGTAGAACCCCCGCCGTCCACCACGGCCATGGGGCCCCCGCGCACCGGCCTGCCGGCCGTCACCCGCCGCTCGTTATCCCGCAGCCGGGGCTCGTAATGGGCAAAAAACACCTTTCCCACCAGATCCCGGCGACTCCTGACTCCGGTCTTCTCGAACACCGTCTTGAGGTGCTGCTGAACGGTGTGCGGTGAGACCGACATGGCGTCGGCTATCTGGGCGGTTGAGTCCCCCCGCAACACCAGCCCGGTAACCTCTCGCTCCCGTTCGGTCAACTCGTACGCCGCCATCAGCAGCGGCGAGATCTTGGCCGGGTGGGCCGGCTCGATAATCACGGCAACCCGGCCGGCACCCGACCCCACCATCGATGCGCCGTGCAGTACGACCCACCGCCCGGCCCGGGAAAGCACGCGGGCAAAAGCTGCCTCGCCGGGAGCGCTTTGACTCTTCGCCGACCTGAGAACGCGTCCGGCTACCGCCTGCACCGCCGGCGGGAGCTTGTTCTCGGTTTCCCAGCTCCGCTGAGGCAGCTCGTCGAGCCACTGTTCAACGCCCGAGGTCATGGACTCCACACTGAAGTCTTCATTCAAGACCAGCAGGCCGGGAGCCTCGGGCCCTCCGGGTTCGTCGACCTCGCCCAA
>DATLGP010000247.1:0-14903 GCA_035540395.1 Actinomycetota bacterium | reverse complement strand
TACATCTCGCACTCCTTGCAGTCGATGATCACTGGCGGCTTGCTCCTTTCGTGGTCGAGGGATTGCGGCTGGGGGCGGTCATCCCGAGCTCTTCCAGCAGCTTGCCCCGGGTGGTCTCGGTGATCCCGTCCTCGTAGCCGTTCAGGTACGCCATCCTGAGAAACCATCCGAGCTGCTCGAGCGTGGGCTCGGCGTCGATACTGAACACGCACGACCAAACGTCCGCCAGCCTTGGGTCCAATTCCGACGCAAGCCGGCTGCCCCACTCCAGGATCTCGCCGGCGGAACGTTCCGACGCCGCACCCGGATCACAGGATCCGAAGTTATCCATGATTTCTCTCCTATCTCCCGCTCCCAGAGGAACGACGGCTTGTTCGACAACAAGAACGATAGGCACCGGGTATGACAAAAAAGACCGGCCTCGGGGGGCCGGTTAAAAAAGTGAGAAAAGTTTGCCGTGGGGGTGGAGCTCAGTTCATCGAAATCAGGACACCCAGGCGCTTGAACTCCTTGACGAAGTTGTCCCGCGATTCGCCGGTAAGGGCAGCCAGAGCGTCGATGTCCGATGCCCGAACGAAAACCAGGCTCTCGGTCTCACCCCTTTTCACCTGGATGTACGTCAGATACTCGGTCAAGGGTTGGTAGGCGGAGGACGGCAGGGCTTTCAGGCGTTCGAGGTCGAGGCCCGGCTTCGGGCGGGGCTCTCCCGAGGCAGCCGCTGCGAGGGCTACCGGATCAGGCTCGGCCCGGCGCTCCTTGACCGTCAGCTCCTTGGACTCGCCGGGCTGGGGCGAGCTTTCGATTCCCAGAAGCCTGAGCAGCCATTTCATGTCTCCAAGATACTCCAATTGCGACCCCGGCCTGCACGGCCGGCATAGCGGAATCTAGGAGGTTGAAACCTTCACCAGGCTTTCGAGAGCCGCCCGGGCCCGACCGGAGTCGATGGATTGCCTGGCCAGACCGATACCTTCAGTGAAGTCGTCCGCAAGACCTGCCGCGATGATTCCCGCCGCCGAGTTGAAGACCGCAACGTCTCTGTCGGGACCCTCCCTGCCGTCCAGAACCTCTCGCACCACCCGGGCGTTGTTCTCGGCGCTGCCTCCGGCCAGGGCCGATGGGGCGGCTCTGGGGATGCCGTACTCCAGGGGATCCACCACCGACTCGGTAACGTTTCCCGATTTCAGCTCCCACAGGTTCGAGGGACCGGTTGTGGACAGCTCGTCCAGTCCGTCAAAGCCCCTGAAGACCAGCACCCGCTCGCTGCCGAGCGCGATCAGCACCTCCAGCATCTTCGGGGCCATCGCCTTGTCCGACACCCCGAGAGCCTGGTTTCGTGCGCCGGCCGGATTGGTCAAAGGCCCCAGGAAGTTAAAAACCGTAGGAACACCCAGTTCCTTGCGTATCGGGCCGACGTGGCGCATCGAGGGATGAAAAACAGGGGCGAAGCAGAACCCTATGCCCGCTTCGTCGATACATCGGCGCACGCCCTCCGGACCGAGGTCCACCTTCACGCCGAGGGCTTCCAGGACGTCGGCGGAGCCGCACCGGCTGGACGCTGCCCGGTTGCCGTGCTTGGCAACCTTGGCTCCGGCGCCGGCCACGATCATCGCGGCCATCGTCGAGACGTTGATGGAACCCGAACGGTCGCCGCCGGTTCCGCAGGTGTCCACCACCGGGTAGTCCACCTCGACCTTCTGGGAAAACGAGCGCATGGTCTCTACCAGGCCGACCAGCTCGTCGACCGACTCTCCCTTTACCCGCAGCGCGGCAAGAAGGGCTCCCAGTTGGGACGGCGCAGCGCGGCCCTCCATAATCTGGCCCATCGCCCAGGCGGCCTGGGCACGGTCCAACGAGGCGCCGGACAGCACGGTACCCAGTATCTGTGGCCAGGTGTGGCCTGCTGCTTGTTCGGTCACTTTTGGATTCCTTCCTGCCCGGCGGCCGGCTTCAGCCGCTCAGCCTCTTCAACGCAGGATGCAGATCCTGCCGGAACTTCATCGCATCGGCAAACAGGTCTCCCACCTGCTCGATTCGCTCGAAGAGCGAACAGAGGTTGAACATCTCCGGATAGATCTCGTGGTCCAGCTCGTCCCATGACAGCGGTGCGGATACCGGCGCCCCCGGGTAGGGACGAACCGAATATGGCGCCACAAGTGTCTGGCCCTTGGCGTTCTGGCCTGCGTCGACGTAGACCTTGCCGGCTCTTTTGGGCTTTGCGAACTCCAGCGTAACCTTCTCCGGGTAGGCGGCCCGCAGCATCCCGCCGACCGCGGTGCAGAACTCGCGGACCTCGGGGTAGCTATGCCCGGCGGTGATCGGAATGAATATCTGCAGGCCCGAACCGCCCGAGGTCTTCGGAAACGCCCGCAGCCCCAGCCCCTCCAGGACCACCCTTACCAGGCGGGCGACCGCCCGGACGTCCTCGAACTCGATGGGTTCATGGGGATCCAGGTCGAGGACGGCGAAGTCCGGCTCGTCCAGGTTCGGCCAGCGGCTGGTCCAGGCGTGGACCTCCACGCTGGCGATCTGCGCGAGCCAGACCAGGGTAGCGACATCCTCGACGACGATGAAGTCGATGGTCCGGCTGCCTCCCTCGGCGGAGACCGGTACGCTGCGGACCCACTTCGGGGCGCCCTTGGGCAGCTGCTTCTCGTAAAAGGCCTCACCGTAGATGCCTTCCGGCAGCCGCTGCATCGCGATGGGCCGGTCGCGCAGGAACGGCAGCATCATGGGGGCGACGTTGTAGTAATAGTTCACCAGGTCCCCCTTGGTGATCTCGCCCTCCGGGAAGTACACCTTGTCCTTGTTGGTGATGCGAACCTCGCGCGCTCCATGGCGAAAGGTGTGGGCTTGCTGCTTCCGCTCCAGTGGAATTGGATGGGGGAACCACAAACCTTCCCGCTCCAGCCCGACCACCTCCCGCTTTGCGGGGAAGACCAACGGCGCCCCGGTTGCCTTCAACTCGTCGAGTATCGCCACGTGCGACCCGGGATCTTTTTCTTCCGAGACCACCGTTAGCGCCAGGTCGTACTTGCTCGCTCCCTCCACCACGTGACCGATGCGCAGGGTCCCTTTCCCGTAAGGAACGTGACGGATCTCGCCTCCCGGTCCGTATTCGTTGTCGCTGAAGTGGGTGTGCAGCGGCCACAAGTGCTCGAAGGGGAACTGCTCGGAGATATAGGCGAAAAGTGCCTCCATTGCCGGGGAGCTGTTCAGGGACCCGTTGGAGAGCGCGTGGATATGGGCGTAGTCGATCACCACCGTGGTAAACGAGTGCTCCTTGACCAGCAGGGCAATGTCGCCGAGCGAGCCGAACTGGGACCTTTTCCCGCAGGTTTCGAGGCCCAGCTTTACACCCAGATCCCGGATCCGGGGGCCAAGGCCGTCCAGGTTGGCGTTCACCCTCTCGTGCAGCTCGTCCGGAGAGGCGCCGTGGTGGCTTCCCGGGTGGCACACCACCACGGATGCGCCCATCGCGCACGCCAGCTTGCAGGCATGATGCAAGCCGCCTAGATGCAGTTTGAGCCGCTCGGGCTCCCGGGTGGTCAGCTGAGCGAAGTAGGGTGCGTGAACCGACAGGCCGATGCCGTTGTCCCGGGCCATCTCACCGAGGCGTTTGGCCTCCGCCTCCTTCAAAGTGAACTCCTTCACAAACTGCACCTCGCAGTGGGCAAACCCGTGACGGACCAGGTGCTCGATCGAGCCCGGGAGATCTTTGGGATCGCGCAGGCCGGCCACTCCGTATCTCAACTGCCGCATCCGCAAAGTCTGCCAGAACCAGAGCCGCCCTCCCGAACGCACCCCCTGAACCTTCGATTGCTCCGGTATGCCTTGTCCCGGAATCCCCGAAGATCCGGCGAACCGAACATAGACTTGGAGCCCGGAGCCCCACTCCCCTTTGGGAACGAGCGGAAGGAGCGGCCTATGTGGCGACGATCGGGAGCGAGACGCCGTGGCAACGGTTCTTCGAGGGTTGCCCAAAGGGAGGAGTGGTCCGACCCGGGCGCCGCAAGCAGCAGCCGCGGCCGGGTTTCGCTGGGCGGCAGCCTCACCGGCCTCATGGTGGCCCTGTCGTCCACTTTCCTGTTCGCAGTGCTCACCGGGGCCGTCCTGCAGTCACAGGGTCACAACCTGCACAGGGTGGTTATGGGGCGGACTCCCTGGGCAAGCCCGGGGGCGGGAACGGCATTCGTGGTGGCTGTATTCCTGTCGTTTCTCTGGGGCGGTTACACGGCAGGCAGAATGGGAGCGGGGGCCGGTGCCCTGAACGGCGGGCTGGTGCCCGGCATCGCCCTGTTGGTCACCGGCGCTTTGGCTGCCTTGAGGGTCGGCGTTCAAGGCGCCGACAGATTCAACTTTCCCTTCGGCGTCGGCAACCTCCCGCTCGATGCGAACTTCTCGCCACTGGGGATTGCTGTGGTAGCCGGTGTGGCGGTTGCCCTGCTTGCCGGGGGGATCTGGGGAGGAATCATCGGAGCCCGGTGGCATCTGCGGCTCGACGACGAGTTCGACGCCGTCTTCGGTTCATCGGAGGGGGATTCCTTCACCGATCTGGTCGGTGGGCCCACCCGGTACTGAACCCGAATCCTGAGCCGCTGTTTCCAGTCACACAAGTCGCGTCAATGCATAGAATTACGGCGTGAACGACAGCGGCCTGCCTGACTACGTAGACGACCTTTTCAAGTACCTGGTTCGGAGTTCGGTCCCGACCCGAATCGGCCAGCTGGTTTTCTTCGTTTCCGGGCTTGTTCTTCCGGTACTCATGCTCCTGGCCCTTCCCAACGCCGACGGCCACAAAGCTTTGAGCAGCCCGGTTCCCCTGGCGATCACCGGAACCGTCTTCGGCGGCTGCCTCCTTTGGTACCTGGGGTGGCTGGAGGTTCGCCGGCATCGGTTCCGCAAGGAGAAGCCCACCAGCTACGCCAGGTGGTTCGGCCGGCGCCAAAAACGACTGGGAAGCCAGGCTCCGCTGGCCCAGTTGGATCTGTTGAAGCTGCAGATTCGCTATGTTCTTTTCGGCAAGGAGCCCTCGCCCGCCGAGACTCTCGCGTTGACGATGAGGTTCGTTCGCAGCGGCGCCTGAGCCGGGCAGCCCCGCAGCAAAAAGGCGCCCCGGAGGGCGCCCATGTTTTGCCTTGAATCTAGGAAGGCAGATCGGCCTCGAGCTCGATGTCGACCTGGTCCTTGACCTTCAGGGCGCCCATCATCGCCTGGAAAGGCTTGATGCCCCACTTGGACTGGACGACCGACAGGTTTCCTTTGATCCTGCTTCCCTCCTGGGCCAGCTTGACAGTGGCCGGGTTGGAACGTCCCATGATCGTCATGTCACCGGTAACGGTCGCGGCATCGCCGTTGGGCTGTACCGAGGTGGACTTGAAGGAGATCTCGGGTTTGGTGAGGATTTTCTGGGTGATGTTCTTCTTGATGTCTGCCTTGTCGCCCTCGGACAGAGGCTTGACGCCTCCCACCCCTTCACGAACTGTCATTGAGCCTGCGTCCGCAGTAGCCGAGAAAATGGACTCGGCCGGATTCTCGGCGACAGTTACGGTCGCGTTCCAGCTATTTACATCGATGATCAGGTCATGACCAGCCTTCTTGGCCATGCCTTCGCGAAAAACTCGTACCACCATCTTTCCGTTTTGCGGGCCGAACTCGTATGTTCCTGGATTAATACTCATACGGGCACACTATCCGAACACTGGGCGCCTAGCAAAAAACTCAGGTGTTAAGCGAGGTTCCCGAGCCGGCGATCGTCGACCCGATCAGGGGCAGAGCCTGCGCTCTGAGCAGCTCTCTTAACGACACCAATCCCACCAGATTTCCTTCCACGCAGATTGGCAGGTGGCGAAACCCTCCCTTCAGCATGATCTGTATGGCCTCGCTGGTGTCGGTGTCGGGAGGCACGGAGACCGGGTCGTGGGTCATTACATCGGCGATCTTGGTGCTCCAGGGGATCCGGCCGTTGGCTACGGCGCGCAGAACATCCCGCTCGGTGACGATGCCGACCAGCGTCCCTCCATCGGTGACGACCGCCGAGCCGGTTCTCCGTTCGATCATCGCCTGAGCGCCCTGTTCCAACGTGTCCTCGGGCCGGACTTTCAAGACCGCACGACTCATCGTCTCCTCAACCGGGGACATTTATCACCTCCAGATCTGCCTGGCCGTAACCAAGATCCAACAAAAGGGTGGAGCGAAAAAGACCCTTACGGCCAAATCGGAGATTCTGGTTTCCCGTCAGAGTCCAAAGAGCAAGGGGTCGGCAAATACTACGCTACGAAGGGGCTGATTCCTAAAGAAATTCCGCGAAGCTGTTAACGGTTCCTCAAGCTCAGTTCTCAAAGTGTACCAGCGGAGGTACCCGATCTAGCAAACCCGACTACTTGGATCGTGCCTGCCAAGCCACAAGGTTGGGCTCTCCATCTGCCGGGCTTGCCGGCACGAAGCTTAGGAGTGGGTCAGTCCGAGTCCTCCATCCAGCCGTCGCGAACCCGGGAGAAGTTGTGGTCGAACGACGGCTTGTTGTAGGTGACCAGCTCATCGCCTTCCCACTCGGCCCCGAGGGCGACCGCCTGTTTGGGGTCGTTCAATCCCTCAGGCTCCTCCCCGGTCCACTGAAACCCCACCCAGCTCAACGGGTCCCTGCGTCCCAGCACCACCTTTTGGTTGAGGCCGCCTCCCCAGTCGTCAACGCCCATCGCCGTCTACTTCTTGCCCTTGCCGGCACCGGCTTTGGCTCTCGGCTTGGAGTTGGCCTTGGCCTCGCCGTTGTCCGAGCCGGTCTGGTGCAGGTCGTCGAACACCCGGCTCTGGAGGATGTCCTCCGCCTCGATGGTCACCAGGTCCTTCTTGGTGAGCTTGCGGCCCTTCTCGACCGAGTCGTACAAGCGAATGGCCTGGCGCATGCGGGCGCGGTCCAAAGCGTTTCGAACCGACCGACCGTTGGCGAAGTGCGGCCTGGTCAGGCGGATCTGCAGATAATCCTGGAACGCCTTCTCGGCGTCGCCGGAGAACTGGTAACGCTGGGAATCCAGCATCATGCGGCCGATGTCGAGCAACTCTTCGGCGCTGTAGTCCGGGAAGTCGACGTGATGGGCGATACGCGACGAGATACCCGGAACGTCGGAGAAGAACCGATCCATCTTGTCCCGGTATCCGGCCATAACGACCACGAGGTCCTGGCGGTCGTTTTCCATGACCTCCAGCAGCATCTCGACGGTTTCCTGGCCGTAGTCACGCTCGTTGTCCAGCCGGTAGATGTTGTAGGCCTCGTCGATGAACAGGACGCCGCCCATGGCGCGCTTGATGACCTCACGGGTCTTGGGAGCCGTGTGACCGACGTACTGGCCAACCAGGTCGTCCCGGCTGGCGGTGACCACGTGACCCTTGCGGACGTACCCCAGCTTCCACAGGATCTGGCCCATCTTGCTGGCGACCGTGGTCTTGCCGGTTCCCGGGTTCCCGGTGAAGCTCATATGAAGGGTGGGCGGCTCTGCCTCCAACCCGATACTGCGGCGAAGACGGTCGACAAGCAGCAGGTGCGCAATCTCGGAGATGCGCTCCTTCACGTTCTCCAGCGCCACCAACTCGGTGTTGAGCTGGTGTAGAACCTCTTTGACTTTGGTGTCCTGGATCAGCTTTTGAGCGTCGACCTCCAGGTCGTCGGGAATATCGCGAAGCGGGTCTGAAAGCTCCGCAAACTCCTCGGCCGGCGTGTCGGCGCCAAAGCGGTCATCGATGTTGCTCCCGCCCTTGTACATCCCCGTTCCCTGAGACGGCGGTGAGATCAGCTTTTCGGGTGTAATTCCCTGTGCCACTGGATCCTCCCCATAGGTCTATCTTCTTCGCTCGCTTATACCCATTGACAGGTCGGAGGAAGCGAAAACTCGCTTCCTCCGACCTGCAAGCTTGAAACGTTCGCTGCTTCTAGTCCGCGTACCGATCGCCGTGAGGATCGTTCGCCGCGTACGACTCCAGCGTGTACTGGATCCGCCGGTCGTTGGCCTCGGACCGGACCAGCCGGAAGCCGGGCTCATGCTTCGGCCTCTGCACCATGAACTGCAGTGCGATGGTCTGCTTGGTCAGCTTGGCGTTGTACAGGCTGACCTTTACGTAGCTGTTGGGGAAGGCCTCCCGGCACTTGTTGACCTCGAAAAGGCCACCTGCAGCGTCTTTGAGGTCGAACATCGGCATGCCCCACATGTCCCAGTACACGTTACGGGGGTGCGGGTCGTCCGTGTACTCGATCGACACGGCCCAGCCGTTGTCGATTCCGTACTGGATCTGGGCCCTGATCTCGTCGTCCGTTAGCTCCGGAAGAGTCGAGAACGTCCCTTGTCTTACTTTCAGTCCAGTTCCCATTGTCTTGTTCTCCTGAATGTCTTTTCCGTGAGTGCCTGCTTGCGAAGTCCAGTCTCGTTCCGCCTAGCGGACCGGGGTCGGAAGCTCCAGCACGTCGGGCACGTCGGTGGACTCGAATTCGAAGGTGATGTCTCCCCAGACCTCGAGGGCAGACGCCAGCGGCGAACAGCTCTTCGCAGCGGTCTTGAGGATGTCGGGACCTTCCTTGAAGTAATCCCGGCCTTCGTTGCGAGCCTTGATCATGGCCTCGACTGCGACCCGGTTCGCCTCGGCGCCGGCGGCAACGCCCATCGGGTGACCGATGGTGCCTCCACCGAACTGCAGGACCACGTCCTCGCCCAGGTAGTGCAGCAGCTGGTGCATCTGGCCGGCGTGGATACCACCGGATGCCACCGGCATGACACCAGGCAGGTGCGCCCAGTCCTGGTCGAAGTAGATGCCCTGCACCGGGTTGGCCGGGACCTTGTCCTCACGCAGGGTGTTGTAGTAACCCTTGATTGCGTTCGGGTCACCTTCCAGCTTGCCGACGACGGTTCCGGCGTGGATGTGGTCCACACCCAGCAGACGGCACCACTTGGATAGAACCCTAAAGTTCACGCCGTGGTTCTTCTGACGGGCGTAAGTGGCGTAACCGGCACGGTGAAGGTGCAGGATGAGGCCGTTGGCACGCGCCCAGTGACTCATAGAGGTCATTGCGGTGAAGCCAATGGTGAGGTCGATCATGATGATGACCGAGCCCAGCTCCTTGGCGAACTCCGCCCGCTCGTACATGTCCTCCATCGTGGCGGCCGTTACGTTCAGGTAGTGACCCTTGACCTCGCCGGTTACCTCTTGCGCGCGGTGGACGGCTTCCATGCAGTACAGGTAGCGGTCACGCCAGCGGTTGAAGTTCTGCGAGTTGATGTTCTCGTCGTCCTTCACGAAGTCCAGACCGCCGCGCAGTGCCTCGTACACCACTCGTCCGTAGTTGCGGGGCGACAGGCCCAGCTTCGGCTTGGTGGTGGCTCCGAGCAGGGGACGGCCGTACTTGTTGATCATCTCGCGCTCGGTGATGATGCCGTGCGGGGGGCCTTGGTAGGTCTTGATGTACTCCCGAGGGATGTGCATGTCCTCGAGGCGCAGGGCCTTCAGGGCCTTGAACCCGAAGACGTTGCCGATGATCGACGAGGTGAGGTTCGCGATGGAGCCCTCCTCGAAGAGGTCGTGCTTGTAGGCGATGTAAGCAATGTACTGCGGAGGGCTGGAGTTGGGGACCGGGATCACTTTGTAGGCCTTGGCCTGGTAGTTGTCGTGTGCGGTCAGACGGTCGGTCCAGACCACGGTCCAGGTTGCGGTGGAGGATTCTCCGGCGACGGCTGCTGCAGCCTCCTCCGGCTCGACTCCATCCTGCGGGGTGATGCGGAAGGCGGCGATGATGTCGCTGTCTTCCGGCTCGTAATCAGGCTTCCAGTAACCCATTTCCTTGTAGGGCATTACCCCTGCAAGCCAGCGCGGCCGCGGTTCGGTTGTTTCGGCCATAGCTACTCCTCCATCCCTATTTCAAAACCAGTCCGGTCACTGCCGCCGGATCTTCCCAATCAGAATAGACCTTCGTTAATAAGAATGCAATTGAACTTTTGTTGACCTTTCATAGGTAGTTCTCTAATATAGATCGATGACGTTCGGCCAGTTGAAAACATTCCTGGAAGTGGTTCGCCACGGATCCATTCGAGCCGCGGCCGCGAGCCTGACCGTCACCGAACCTTCCGTTTCTGCCGGAGTCGCCTCCTTGCAGAGAGAGCTGGGGGTCGCGCTTGTCGAGCGCCAGGGTCGTGGCATCAGGGTAACGCCGGCCGGGCAGGAGTTCGCCGGCTACGCTTCCCAGATTCTCGGTCTGTACGAGAAGGCTGCCCGCCGCGCCCGGGAAAAGGCGGGACAGACGGCGCAGCTTAGGCTGTCGGCCGTCACCACCGCCGGCGAGTCGTTGATGGCGCCCATCCTCAAGCTGTTCCGGCAGGGACAGGACGGGGTTGAGCTGTGGATGGAGGTGGGCAACCTCCAGGGCGTCTTCGACAGCCTTCTGTCCTATCAGGTTGACCTGGGCATCGGAGGCCGTCCTCCCGACGACGGCGAGATTTCGGGCGAGCCCTTTCTCGACAACCGGCTGGTGGTGGTGGGCTCTCCCGAGCACCGGCTTGCCAATGCCGGCCCGGTGGAAGCTTCCAGACTCGCCAGGGAGACCTGGCTGTTGCGGGAAGGAGGATCCGGCACCCGTAGCAACACCGAGGAATTCTTCACCGAGTCCGGAATCGATGCGCCCCCGTTCATGACGCTGGGCAGCAACGGGGCGGTCAAGCAGGCGGCATCCGCCGGGCTTGGCGTCACCCTGATATCCACCCACGCGGTGGCCGGCGAGCTGGCGGCCGGAACGCTGGCCCGGCTCGAAGTCATCGGAACGCCACTGGTGCGCTCCTGGCACGTGCTGTATCGGAGTCAGACCGACCATTCCCCCAGTGCCGAGGCATTTCTGCAGTTGCTGCGGACCCGCAAGACAAAGCAGGCGGTGGACGACTGGTTCGGAAAATCGCGGGAGTTCCTCTACTAGAGCCTTCCAGCAGCCTGAGCGGTCGTGAAAATACCCCGAACGTGAGGAAGGCCGCCGGCCCTTAGCCGAAGGTGAAGCCCGCTCGCGCAGACTGAAGCTGGAACACGATAAGCAACTGGGTAAGGCCCAGTGGCCCTGAAGCACGCTGCTCGTCTCCCTCGGCGAACAGGCCGATCGCATCGGCATCCAAAATCTCGTCCTTGTGCATCTTCTCCCAGATGATCTGCTCGGCCTCCCGGGCAACCTGCATGGGAACGGTGCCGTCGATCTCCAGAACGTCGACCGGCTGCCCGCGGTCCCGGGCAAGGGCGAACCTGATGGGCTCGTATTTGGCGGTTCGGGTGGCCGAGGCGATCTCCGCCAGGTACGGGTGCGGCAGGGTCGGGCGAAGGACCAGCTTCACGTTGTAGTTGCTGGCGTCCACGTCCGTTTCCGGTCCGGGCGGGTAGAAACGAACGACGATGTCGGCGTGGGCACGCTGAGGGCGGATGTACGCTTCGGACTCCGGCTCCCGCTTGGCCAGGTCGGCGTCCACCTGCTCCTCGGTGTAATTGCGCTTGCCGACATCCCGCTTGATCTTCCAGGCGCGGCGCACGTCCTCCGGGGGGTCAAGGAAAACCTTCACATCGAAGCAGTCCCGCATGGGCTTGGTGTAGAACCCGAACAGGCCCTCGACGACCATGTACTCCTGGGGAGTCACCAGCACGGGACGGTCCAGGGTCCCGTGGCTGTGGTTGTAGATGGGCTTGAGGATGGGTTCTCCGTCCGCCAGCAGCTTCAGGTGCTGCTCGATGATCTCCATGTAGTTGCAGTCAGGATGCAACGGCGTGAAGGGAAGCTCTTTGCGCTCGGCCCGGTCGTACTTGTGGTAGTCGTCGGTACAGATGGTCGTGACTCGGTCTTTGCCGAGGATGCCGGCAATGCCTGCGGTCAGGGTGGTCTTGCCCGTGGCGGAGTCCCCGACGACGCCGAGCATGATGGGGCGCTGCCCGTTGGGAGCGCGGTTAGGTAGGGAGGATGTCCTAGTGGCCATGCCGTAGTTTACTCATATCGTCGCCCATCCTGCTCAGGCGCCGGTGCCCGGCTCCGTCAATCCCGGCGCCCAAGCGCAAGCTGGTGCGTGATACCGTCCATAATCCAACGCCCGGCCCCAATGCAGCGGCCGGAGATTCCACTGACACCCGGCGGAAACCGCCCCGGAACAAAAGCGAAAAGGAAGGTTCCAGTGACCCAGGGCAGAATCGTTCCCTCAGTGCTCAACGCCAACCTGGCACGGCTCGGCGAAGACGTAACCCGGCTTGCCGAGGGCGGCGCCGACGCAATCCAGTGGGACGTGATGGACGGACACTTCGTACCCAATCTCACCTTCGGCGCCGAGGTGATCAAGCAGTGCCGGGACCTGACCCACATTCCCTACGAAGCGCACCTGATGATCACGGACGGAGAAAGGTGGGTGGAGGACTACGTAAAGGCGGGATGCGAGACGGTAATCGTTCACCCTGAGGCCATCACCCACCTGCACCGCTGTCTCGAGGAGATCAGGCGGATGGGAGCGAAGTCCGGCGTGGCCCTCAATCCCGCGACCCCGCTAGAGGTCATTCGTCATGTGATGGGGTCGATAGACCACCTGCTGGTAATGACCGTGAACCCGGGCTTCGGAGGCCAGGCCTACATCGCCGAGATGGAGGCGAAGATCCAGGAGGCCCGCGCGATGATCGACGCCACCGGCCGGGAAATCGCTCTCGAAGTGGACGGAGGAGTCACCAAGGACACGATCGCAGGCGCCGCCAAAGCGGGTGCCGATCACTTCGTGGTGGGTTCCGCGTTGTTCCGTCATCCAGACGGCGTTGCCGCGGCCATGCAGGAGTGCCGCGCCGCTCTGTAGCCCCAAGCCCGAAATCAAAATGGCCGCCTCCCGGGCGGCCATTTTTCTGGGCTGTGAAGGTGCTAGCCGGTGGCCTCGCTGTAGCGGCGGCCTACCTCTTCCCAGTTCACGACGTTCCAGAACGCGGATACATAGTCGGGCCGGCGGTTCTGGTACTTGAGGTAGTAAGCGTGCTCCCAGACGTCGATCCCGAGGATCGGGATCTCTCCCGCCGCAAGCGGTGAGTCCTGGTTGGGAAGACCGTATGGGACGAGCTGGCCGTCGGCGACCACCAGCCAGGCCCATCCACTGCCGAACTGGTTGATGGCAGCATTGGTGATCGCAGTCTTCAACTGATCAAATGATCCGAAGGAGGTGTTGATGGCTTCGGCGAGAGGCCCCGTGGGCTCGCCGCCCCCGTCGGGCGAGAGGATCTGCCAGAACAGAGAGTGGTTGGCGTGCCCGCCGCCGTGGTTGCGTACCGGCGTGCTCAACTCGGAGGGCACCGAGGCGAAGTCCTTCATCAGGTCGTCGATAGGCTTCCCAGAAAGGTCGGGCTTGTCGGCCAGGGCGGCGTTCAGCTTGTCGATGTAGGTCTGGTGGTGCTTGGTGTGGTGGATCTCCATGGTCCTTGCATCGATATGCGGTTCCAGAGCATCGTACGCATAAGGCAGCGGCGGTAATTCGTAAGCCATATTTCCCCCTAGTGTCTTGAAAGTCGCGGCCAAAGTATAGAGGCCGTTGTCTTCAGTCCTACCCTCGCTTGGCAGGGCTGACTCATAGGCCGAAGCCTTCGACGTGCTCCAGCGGCCGGTACATCTGTACCCTCACCCGCTCCCCCGCCTTCACCGGGACCTCGCTCGGCGGGATCACCGCAAGGCCGTTGCCCTTGACCACCGTCCCCAGCAGGTTGGACGCCGCGGGGCCGGTGGAACGGGCGCGCAGCTCGCCGTCTTTGCGGTAGACAAACACCCGCGAGTAACGGGTTTTCTCCGGCAAGCCCTCCATCTCGTCGTCGATGGCCGCCTCCAGGACCGGCCGGTCCAGGTCCGCCCTTCCCATCATCTTCAGCAGAGCCGGCCGGATGAACAACTCGAACGAGACGAATACCGAAACCGGATTACCGGGCAGGCCAAAGTACGTCCTCCCCTCCACCGTCCCGAAGGCCTGGGGCATGCCCGGCTGCATAGCCACCTTGTAGGCGTCAATCTGACCGAGCTCCTCCACCACCTTGCGAACCACGTCCAGATCACCCACGGACATTCCACCCGAGGAGATGAAGACATCCACTTCCGGTGCCCCCGAAACGAACACCTCCCGCAAAACCTCTTCGTCGTCGGGTACGATCGGGGGCCGCACGGGTGAGATCCCCAACTCCTTGAGGCAGCCAGAGATCGTGTATCCGTTGCCATCCGGAAGCTGCCCGAAAGAGGGCTTGGACCCGGGCTCAATCAGCTCGTCGCCGGTCGAAACCACGCAGACCCGCACTCTCGGATAAACCGTGACCTCGGCAAACCCAGCGGTGGACAAATTGCCCAGCTCGGGGCCGGCCAGCACCTTTCCTGCGGGCACGACGACGTCGCCTTCCTTCAAATCCTGCCCGGGAGGCCTCACGAACTGGCCGGCGGTGAACGCCTTGTGGACTGTTATCGAGTCCGGCTCCGCGGTCACGTCCTCCTTGGGAGCGATACAGTCCGCCCCGGGGGGAACCGGCGCTCCGGTGGCAATCCACATAGTCTGGCCCGGTCCAACCTCGCCGTCGGGGGTCTTGCCGATCAGGGCGCTTCCCACGCGCTTCAGCACCACGCCGGACTGCCCGGCTTCGCCGACATCCTCGGAACGCACTGCATAACCATCCATGGCAGAGGAGGCGAAGGTGGGGATGTCGTAGGGCGCACGGGCGTCCTCTGCCAGCACACAGCCCCAGGCGTCCAGCAGCGGGACCGTCACGGGGTCCAGCGGCTTCACTGCGCCAAGGATGTCCGACCTGACCTCGGCGACGGTTCTCATGCTGTAACCCAACTCCGTCAGCTCCCGTCCTGGTCGGGGAGGCCCTCGGCGTCGCCAGGAGGAGCGGCTTCCTCCAAACCCACCCAC
>DATLGP010000246.1:0-7450 GCA_035540395.1 Actinomycetota bacterium | reverse complement strand
CACCCCCGACACCGTCCGGCCTGAAATCCTTCCGGCTACCGGAACAACTTTGGAGGGTTTTCTCTACCCGAGCACCTACTTCGTGGAGGAGAAGGAGACCGCCGAGACCCTGGTTACCCGGATGGTCGCGGAGTTTCAGCGGCAAACCGAGGACCTTGACCTGGGTGCCGATAACGAGCACGGCTTGACTCCCTATCAGATCCTGGTTCTGGCGTCTTTGATCGAAGAGGAGGCCAAGTCGGCCGACGAGCGGGACGAGATATCGGCGGTCATCCACAACCGGCTCAAGATGGGGATGGCGCTCGGCATCGACGCCACGATCCAGTACGCGGTCCGCAAGTACGAGGGACAGCCGCTGACCGTCAGCGACCTCAACATCGACTCGCCGT
Organism: Actinomycetota bacterium; assembly: GCA_035540395.1. Taxonomy (GTDB): domain Bacteria; phylum Actinomycetota; class CADDZG01; order JAHWKV01; family JAHWKV01; genus JAJCYE01. Next base: position 7,061 of record DATLGP010000246.1, on the reverse strand, counting down.
TCAACAGCCGTACCCGCACCGGCCTTCCCCCGCATCCGATCTCCAGCCCGCGCAAGGCATCGATTGATGCGGCGTTGCACCCGTCGAACTCCGACTACATCTATTACGTGCTGACCGAGGACTGCGTGCATCACCTGTTCACCGCCGACTACAACGAGTTCCTGGTGGGGAAGAACAACCAGCCTCGCAATTGCTGATATCCGGCCAGACTCAACTGACCGGTGTCCTCGGGGGTCCCGAGCAGGTGAAGCTCAGCCTGAGCCCGGCGATGCACAACGCGGCCTTCAAGGACTTGCAGATGGACTGGGTCTACCTGCCGTTCGGGCCGGGTCCCGAGGACCTTCAGACCGCAATCCGGGGGCTGGCCGCAGCCGGCGTGCGGGGAATGAACGTCACGATGCCCCACAAGCTGGCGGCCATGGCAGCAATGGACAGTATCCGCCCTACCGCCCAGCGGATCGGCGCCATCAACACCATCGAGGTGCGGGCGGGGGAGCTGATCGGCCACAACACCGACGGAGACGGGCTGAGGAGGTTCCTCGAGTTGGATCTGGGCGTGCCTTTGCGGGAACGCCGGGCCCTGGTCATCGGAACCGGCGGGTCGGCCCGGGCTGCGGTGTCCGCCCTGGGGAAGGCCGGCGTAGCGCACCTGTGTGTGCTGGCGCGGGATGCCGGCAGGGCCGGGGAGTTGCGCGCGCTGGCCGGGCAGGTTGCGTTCGACGCTGCCGGACTCGATAGCGATATCACCGGGTGGGTCGAGCAGGCCCGGGTGATTGTCAACGCCACCCCGGTGGGCCAGCGCAACGAGCCGCCGGTGATCCCGGCGGCCGCCATCTCGCCCGAGGTTGTGCTGGTGGACCTGGTCTACCGGCCGCCCGTGACCCCACTGATCCAGGCTGCCCGCAACCGGGGTGCCATTGCCCACAGCGGGCTCGGCATGCTGCTGCACCAGGCGGCTCTGTCGTTCGAGATCTGGACCGGGGTGGAGGCGCCGATGGAGGCGATGAGCGCCGCAGCTCTATGGGAGCTGGCGAAGGCGGGGAACGCGGCGCATTAGAAAGATCCCGGTACCTGTGGATCTCCCTGGCCGTAGGATCTAGCGGATGTTCGCCGAAACCCGACCCCTCGTTCTGCTGGCCTTCGTTCTGGGCGGCCTGGTCAGCGGGGCGCTGGCCAATGTGGTGATCCACCGGGACCGGGCCCGCGTCCCGCTCTACCGCGGACGGGCGATATGTCCCGACTGCGGCGAGCCGTCTCCGTTTTACGAACGGCTTCCAGTGGTCTCCTACCTCATTGGGAGCGGCAGGAGAAGGCGCTGCGGCCACGAGATCCGGGTGCGCGACCCGCTGGTGGAGGTGGTGTCGGCTGTTGCCTGGGGGCTGGTGGCCGCCCGCGTCGGCCTTACGGCGATCCTGCCGGCCCTGCTGGTGTTCGCCACCACCCTGGTGGTGGTGTCGGCGGTGGACCTGGACGAAAGACGCATTCCCAACAAGGTGCTGGCCCCGGCGGGACTGGTGGCCGCCGTGCTGCTCGCGGCAGCCGCTCTGGCGGCGGGCGAGCCCGGTCTCATCGTACGTATGTTGATCGGGGGCCTGGGCTATGCGGTTCCGATGTTCATCCTCGGCGTGGTCGCGCCGGGAAGCATGGGCATGGGGGACGTGAAGCTGGCGGCCTACCTGGGCGCGCACCTGGCGTGGTTCTCGGGAAGCCACGTCCTGGTGGGGGCCTTCCTGGGCTTTCTGCTCGGGGCGGTATTGGGCCTGGCGCTGATCGCAGTCAAGAAGAAGGACCGCAAAGACACTCTGCCCTTCGGGCCTTCGATGGCCCTGGGAGCGTTCGTGGTGCTGTTCATCGGAGGCATCCCGGCGTTGTTCAGCCCTTAAGGGGCCGATAGCGTCAACAGCCGTTCGTCATAGTCGATGTGTACCGAGCCGAAGCCGGCCAGCACGTCGGAGCCGAGGAGCCCCCGGAACTGCGGGCCGGCCTCGGTCTGGGGCAGCTGGGCGGAGATGATCTCTCTCGGCTGCAATTCGAGGTCGCCCATCCTCCAGCCATCCACCTGGACGGTCTCCCCGGCAAACGCCGAGACGATGCCCTGACCCTGGGCGGGGGCGCCGGTGGGCAGCCCCAGCTCCTCGATGATCGCCGAGTCTACGAGGGTTCGGGAGGCGCCGGTATCCAGGACGAACTGGTGAGGCCCCGAGTCTCCGATCCATACCGGCACCAGCAGTATCGTGCTGCCGGTGGGGTCGCTGTACACCTCCATTCCCACCTGTCCCTCCCCGACCTCGTCGGGCGGACCGGTGAGGGACCCGCCTCCGATGGCGATGCAGGAGGACAGAAGCATGGCCAGGACCGCAGAGGTCATCGCGAGCCGGACCGACGGAAGCGAGCGGGGGCGCCGGCGGAAGACCGGTTCTTTGCGCATGGTGATGTCCTACCCGCTGCAGCACGGACGGAACCGGCCGGCTACCCGGTCCCGGCAGGATTCTGAAGTAGGCTAAATCCATGTTCCGATACCTCACCGCAGGCGAGTCCCACGGCCCCGCCCTCAGCGTGATTGTCGACGGTATGCCTGCCGGCGTGCCCATCCATTCCAAGTTCATCGCCGACGAGCTGGCCCGCAGGCGTCTCGGCTTCGGCAGGGGCCCCCGGATGAAGATCGAGCAGGATCAGCTCGAGCTGCTCTCCGGGGTTCGGTTCGGGCTTAGCCTGGCCAGCCCGATCGCGCTGGTGATCCGCAATTCGGAGTGGTCCAAGTGGGAGCGGGTGATGTCGCCCGAGGGCCACCAGGCCGGCAACGTGCTGACCGAGCCCCGCCCCGGCCACGCCGACCTGGTGGGGATGCAGAAGTACGGTTTCGAGGACGCTCGTAATGTGCTCGAGCGGTCCAGCGCCCGGGAGACCGCGGCCCGGGTGGGGGCAGGCGCCCTCGCCAAGCTGTTCTTGTCCCAGGTGGGGATCCAGGTGATCTCCCACGTGGTGTCGATCGGATCCGCCCAGGCCGCGGCCGACCTCAGGCCCACGCCGGAGGACCTGGAACAGATCGACTCCTCCCAGGTCCGCTGCTTCGACCCGGAGGCGGAGGCCCGGATGATTGCCGAGATCGAAGCAGCCATCGAGGCGAAGGACTCGCTGGGCGGGGTTTTTGAGGTGCTGGCCTACGGCGTGCCGATGGGGCTCGGCTCCTACGTCCAGTGGGACCGCAAGCTCGACGCCCTCCTGGCCCAGGCCGTGATGTCGATCCAGGCGATCAAGGGGGTGGAGATCGGAGACGGATTCACGAACGCCCGGCTCCGGGGATCCCAGGCGCACGACGAGATCTTTTACACCGACGGCCGGTTCACCCGCACGACCGACCGGGCCGGGGGAACCGAAGGCGGCGTCTCGATGGGGGGGATCCTTCGCATCCGCGCCGCGATGAAGCCTTTGTCGACGTTGAAGAAACCCCTGCGGACGGTTGACGTGCGGACCAAAGAGCAGGTCACGGCCTTCAAGGAGCGTACCGACACCTGCGCGGTGCCGGCAGCCGGGGTGGTGGGCGAGTCGATGGTGGCCCTGGTGCTCGCCGGCGAGGTCCTCAAGAAGTTCGGCTCCGACCAGCTGGGGGACATCCAGGCGGCAATGGCCGCCTACCGGGTGCGGATCGATGGCCGCTGACCGAGCCAGGTCGAAAGTACAGACTTGTAACTCGCCGGATGTCCGCTGATCCCGCCGCTGCAAACAGTAAATTACCCACCATTGCTCTGATCGGCCCTATGGGCGCCGGCAAGACCGAGGTGGGACGCCGCCTCGCAGAGCGCCTTGGCAGGCCACTGATTGACACGGACGCGTTGATTGTTGAAAGGGACGGAAGAAGCGTGGGTGAAATTTTCTCGGAGGAGTCGGAAGCAGCCTTCCGGGCCAAGGAGGTGGAGGCCGTGGCCGATGCCGCGGCCGTGCCGGGCGCAGTGATCGCGACCGGCGGCGGGGTGGTGCTCGACCCTCGCAACGTCGAAGCGCTCCGCTCCTCAGGCAAGGTGGTCTACCTCCGGGCCAGCGCCGCGGTGGCAGCCGCCCGCCTGGGCGACGGCGAAGGCCGTCCGCTTCTGGAGGGTACCCCCCTCGGCGACCGTATCGCCCGGCTGATCGAGGATCGCCAGGAGCTGTACCGACGGGCTGCGGACCACGAAGTGAACGCCGACGGCAAGCCCGAGGACGTCGTGGACGCACTGGTGGAGATATGGGAGGCGGTCTGCGGACCCAGGTTCGGATTTTCGCTTAGGGGGGATCCCGAGAAGTGAGGACGCTGAAGGTGGAGCTCGGCCCCCGGTCCTACGAGATCCTGGTGGGCCCCGGCCTGATCGACTCCGCCTCGGATTACGTCGCCGGCTCGCCGGGAAACGTGGTGCTGATCGTCGATGAAACCGTGGACGGCCTGTATGGGGACCGCCTGGTCAAATCGCTCTCCCGCTCAGGGAACGTCTCCCGCATTGCGGTGCCTTCCGCCGAGACGGCCAAGTCCTGGGAGCAGGCCGGTGAGATCCTCGGCCGTCTCGCCGAGCTGAAGGTCCGCCGTAACGACCTGATAGTGACCTTCGGCGGGGGAGTGGTCTCGGACCTCGGCGGATTCGTCTCCTCCGTCTACCAGCGCGGGACCGCCCTCATTCACATCCCGACCACCTTGCTCGGCCAGGTTGACGCGGCCATCGGGGGCAAGACCGGCGTAAACCTTTCGGCCGGCAAGAACCTTGCCGGCACGTTCTACCAGCCCTCGGCGGTGTTGTGCGACGTGTCGCTGCTGAGCAGCCTGCCTTCCCGCCAGCTCCGCTCCGGCATGGCCGAGGTGGTCAAGTACGGCTTTTGCTACGACGCCGCCATCCTGGACATCGTCGAGGAGCAGTCGCAGGCGGTGGAGGCCACCGATCCGGTAGTCATGCAGGATCTGGTCGGCCGGTGCGCCGAGATCAAGGCCCGGGTGGTGTCCGGCGACGAGACCGACAGCTCGGGGCGGATCATCCTCAACTACGGTCACACGTTCGGCCATGCCCTGGAGGCGGCCGGCGGGTACGAGCTATGGCTGCACGGAGAGGCAATCTCTCTGGGGATGATGTTTGCCGCCCACCTGGCCCGCGCGATGGGCCTGCTGGACGACGAGGAGGTGGAGGTGCACCGCCGGATTCTTGACCTGGTCGGCCTGCCGGTCCGCGCCCAGTTCGACCCGGCCGAGGTGGAGCGGGCGTGGTCAATCGACAAGAAGTTTCAGAACGCGCAACGCTGGGTTCTGCTCGAGGGTCTGCAGCACCCGACGATTCGCTCCGACGTCACTGCGGCGCATATCGAGGCGGCCCTGGCCGCCGTCAGGGTCTCGTCGACGACGGGAGGACTGTAGTGACGATATTCGTCCTGAACGGACCGAACCTGAACCTGCTGGGCCGGCGTGAACCTGATATCTACGGGCCTGACACGCTGGACGACGTTAGGTCCCTTTGTGAACGCCGGGCAGCCGCTCTGGGGCTTGAGATCGACTTTCGTCAGAGCAACGACGAGGGCCAGCTGGTCGATTGGATCCAGGAGGCCGGCACCCAATCCGAGGGAGTGGTGATTAATCCGGCGGCCTTCAGCCACTATTCCCTGGCGTTGCGGGATGCCATAGCCGCCTGCGACGTGCCGGTGCTCGAGGTCCACATCTCCAACATCTACGCGCGAGAGGAATTCCGTTCGAAGTCGGTGATTTCGGCGGTGGCGGTGGGGGTAATCTCCGGCCTGGGTAGCTGGGGCTACGCCGGAGCCATCGAGGCGCTGGCAGGAATTTTGAAGGATCGGAGCAGCTGACCTACTGTCGAGAGGCGCGAAGGATATGAACGATATGGGGAAGGGAATGCCCGTGGTGGCATTGGTTTCCTCTTCCGGCGGGCTGGACGCCCTGACCCGGGTCCTGCAACCTTTGCCTTCGGGCTTTCCCGCAGCGATCATCGGGCTTCAACACCAGATGCCCGACCACCCGAGCGCTCTCGCCGACATCCTCGACCGGCGCTGCGCCCTCAAGGTTCGGGTGGCGGCGGCAGGGGTAACCGTAGAGCCGTCAGCCGTCTATATCGCTCCTCCCGGAAAGCACGTGCTGCTGACCGTCGAGCGCAAGCTCGCCCTGATCGTCTCGGGCGCCTACCCGCCGAACAGGCCGTCCGCCGACCTGTTGCTGGTGTCGCTTGCCCTGACCTGCGGCCCCCGGGCGGTGGCGGTTGTGCTGTCGGGCAAGGGAAACGACGGCGCCACCGGCGCGACCGCAGTCCACGATTTCGGCGGGGTGGTGATCGCCGCCAATCAAGCGTCCTCCAAAGAGTTCTCCATGCCGGAAGCGACCATCGGACGCGACGATGCCGTCGACCACGTGCTGCATGTGGACAGGATTGCCGGCGTGCTGGCGACGATCGTGGGTTCCATGGCCCGCGGCTAGAGGCCCCGGCAGGTCACCCCGGCCTGGAATCGATTGATGGAACCTGGCGGCGATGCTTTCAGCGCTCCACGTCGCCCCGGTCGCCCTGACCCGGCTTGACCTTGGTCCTGGCCTTGGTGCGCCGGTCGGCGGCCAGGGACCTTCCCACGTCCACCTGATCCTCGGTGAAGCGGCCTTCGTCGTCACGCCGGACGAACCTGGATCCGCCGGGCTTGCCCGGGGTGGTGTCGATCCTCTCTCTATCGGTCATAGTGCTCCTCCTGGGCTGGTTGGATGGCCGTCCATATGTACCCCTCACGCTAAGCGGCACACCTGCGCTGGGGCCCGACTTCCCCTTTGAGGCCGCCGCCGGGTAAGTCCGGCGACGGAGCGAAAAAATGCAAGACTGGAACCGAAGTCGGGGACCGGGGAGGTGAGGGTTTTGGGAGTGGATGAGCGTCAGCAGAAGCTTCGCGACCGCATGGACGCCCAGGCCCTGGACGCGCTGCTGGTCACCAACCTGACCAACGTTCGCTACCTCACCGGGTTTGCCGGTTCCAACGGCTACGTGTTCCTCACCCGCGACGCCTCCTGGTTCTACACCGACGGGCGCTACGCCACCCAGGCGTCGCATATGGTGGAAGGT
>DATLGP010000245.1:0-5269 GCA_035540395.1 Actinomycetota bacterium | reverse complement strand
ATCGTGCTGGCCGGCGGGGAAGGCAAGCGGCTGGCTCCTCTCACCGCCGATCGGGCCAAGCCGGCGGTACCTTTCGCCGGAAACTACCGTTTGATCGACTTTGCCCTGTCGAACCTGGTGAACGGCGGCAACCGGCGAATTGCGGTTCTTACGCAATACAAGAGCCACAGCCTGGACCGCCACATCGCCCAGACCTGGCGTCTTTCGTCCCTTCTGGGCGGTTATGTGACCTGCGTCCCGGCGCAGATGCGGCGGGGGCCCCACTGGTTTTCCGGCTCGGCCGATGCGATCTTCCAGAACTTCAACCTCATACGCGACGAGAGCCCCGACTACATATTCGTTTTTGGCGCCGACCACATCTACCGGATGGATCCGGCTCAGATGCTCGCCGAGCACATCTCGTCGGGGGCCGCGGTGACCGTCGCCGGAATCCCGGTACCGGCATCGGAATCGGCCGGCTTCGGCGTGATCGATGCCGGACCCGACCAGCGCATCCGCCGCTTCGTGGAGAAGCCGACGGACACAACCGGCCTGGAGCACTCCCCCGGCAAAGTGCTTGCCTCCATGGGCAACTACGTCTTCTCCACGGATGCTCTGGTGGACGCAGTGACCCGAGATGCCGCCAACCCGAAAAGCAATCACGACGTCGGCGGCGACATCATTCCCATGATGGCCTCCGAGGGAGGTGCTGCGGTTTACGACTTCGACAAGAACGAGGTTCCCGGAACCAGCCAACGGGAGCGCGGCTACTGGAGAGACGTTGGGACGCTGGACTCGTACTACGACGGCCATATGGACCTGGTTTCGGTCCACCCGGTCTTCAACCTGTACAACGAGTACTGGCCGATCTACTCCTGGCACCCGCCCCTTCCGCCGGCGAAATTCGTCTTCGACGACGACACACGCCGGGGCACCGCACTCGACTCCCTGGTGAGTGAGGGCGCCATCGTCTCCGGCGGCGCGGTGCGCCGCTCGATCCTGTCGGCCCGGGTACATGTCCACTCCGGAGCGGAGGTCGACGGATCGGTGCTCATGGAGCGGGTGGACGTCGGCCGCGGCGCCCGGATCCGCAACGCCATCATCGATAAGAACGTATGCGTCCCCGAGGGCTACGAGATCGGCTATGACCGGGCCGCCGACGCCGAACGCTTCACCGTCTCCAACAACGGCGTCGTGGTAATCGGTAAAGACGAGAAGCTGCCTTAGGTCAATTCGATTGAAAGTTGCTTTCCTGACCCGCGAGTTCCCTCCGGAGGTGTACGGAGGAGCCGGGGTGTACGCCGAGCACCTGGCCGGCAAGCTGGCCGACCTGGTCGAGCTGACCGTGCACTGCTTCGGATCCCCCCGACCGGGTGCCCCGGCCGTTCGCGACTACCAGCCCTGGACCGCCCTGGCCGGACCGGCCCCCCACATTGGAGCGCTCCAGTCGATGTCGGTGGACCTGGCCATGGCGGCAGCAGTTGAAGGGACGGACCTGGTACACAGCAACACCTGGTACACGAACCTCGCGGGTCACCTGGCGAAACTCCTTTACAAGGTGCCCCACGTGGCAACAGCCCATAGCCTGGAGCCGCTCCGGTCCTGGAAAGCGGAGCAACTGGGCGGAGGCTACGCGGTGTCAAGCTTTTGCGAGAAGACCGCATTGGAGGCGGCGGACGCCATAATCGCGGTATCCCGGCAGATGCGACGCGACGTGCTTCGCTGCTATCCGGACATCGACCCGGAGCGGGTCCTCGTGGTTCACAACGGTATCGACACCGAAGCCTACCGCCCGGTGTCGGACACCGAAACGCTAATTCGTTACGGTATCGATCCCGACCGGCCGGTAGTGGTTTTCGTCGGTCGTATCACGCGTCAGAAGGGAATCGTCCACCTGCTCCGGGCCGCGCACCACATCCCCGCCACGGCTCAGCTTGTCCTGTGCGCCGCCGCTCCCGACACCAGGGAAATTGCCCGGGAGTTCGAGGAACTGACCGCCGAGCTCCGGAGTATTCGGGGGGACGTGTTCTGGATTGACGAGATGCTCCCCCGCCAGGAACTCGTGGAGGTGGTGAGTGCGGCCACCGTGTTTGTCTGTCCCTCCATTTACGAGCCGTTCGGGCTGGTCAATGTGGAGGCGATGGCCTGTGAGACGGCGGTGGTAGCCACCAGCACCGGAGGAATTCCCGAGATCGTGGTGGAAGGAGAAACCGGCCTTTTGGTCCCGCTCGGCGAAACCGATCCGGTCACGGGCGAGCCGGACGATCCTGAAGCATTTGCCTTGGCCCTCGCCCGGGCGGTGAACCGGTTGCTGCAGGATCCCGAACTCGCCCGCCGGATGGGCCGGGCCGGGCGGGTGCTGGCGGTCGAACGCTTCAGCTGGACGGCTGCGGCCGGCAAGACGGTAGAGGTCTACCGGCAGGTTTCGGGGGCGTAGATATGCCGGCGCGGGCCCGGATCCGGTAGATCCAATGGAATAGACCCGGCAGCTATCGTTGGGTCTTTTCAAGTCAACTCGGGGCGGGCTACTTGGCTTTGGCCGGCTCCCTGGCTTCGGCGTCGCCGCCCTCGGCCGGCGAGCCGCCTGCCGCCTTGGTCTCCTCACCCTTGGCCTGCGCACCCTGGTTGTTGTGGTGAGCGATCAACTTGCATACATCCACCACACGAGCCGAGTACCCGGCCTCGTTGTCGTACCACGCCAATACCTTGGCCTGCGTGCCCGGTCCCCGGCGGGTGGAGGCCAGGTCCATAACCGTCGAGTGGGTGTCGCCGTGGAAATCGCTCGACACCAGGGGCTCGTCGGTAACGTCGAGCACCCGCGCCATCGGGCCGATCGCGTAGGCCCGGAATGCGTCGTTGATCTCCTGGGTGGTAGTGCCCCGGTCCAGCGTGACACTGAGGTCCACCAAGGAGACATCGGGCACTGGCACCCTTACCGCTATTCCGACAATTCGTCCGGCAAGCTCGGGCATGACCTTGTCGATGGCCTTCGCAGCGCCGGTCTTCGTGGGCGTCATGTTGAGCGTGGCGGCCCGGGCTCTGCGAGGGTCGCTGTGGGTTCCGTCGAGCAGCTGCTGGTCTCGGGTGAAAGCGTGAATGGTGGTCATGAGGGCACCCTCGATGCCGAACTCGTTGTGGAGAACCTTGAGCATCGGAGCCAGGCAGTTGGTGGTGCAAGAGGCGGCCGAGATGATCCAGTGGCGGTCGTGGTCGTAGATCTGGTCGTTGACACCCATGACGAGAGTGCAGTCTTCGTATTGACCCGGGGCGGTCAGAACCACCTTGCCGGCGCCGGCCTTCAGATGCTTGGCGGCCGCCTCCCGGTGGTTGAAGTGACCGGTGGCCTCGACGACGATGTCAACCTCGAACGCGTGCCAGGGACAAAGCAGCGGGTCCCGCTGGTCGGTGATGCGGATCGGACGGCCGTCGACAATCAGGTTCTGCTTGTCGCTTTCCACCTTGCCCTTGTAGCGCCCGAAGACAGAGTCGTACTTGAACATGTGCTCGGCGGCCTGGGGGGTGGTACGGGAGGAGTTGACCGCGACGACCTCGAGGTCCGGTTCGCCCATCGCGATCTGCCTCAACACCTGCCGGCCAATTCGTCCGAAACCGTTGATGGCGATGCGCGTGGTCATGGCTACTCCTCCTTGAGCCTTGTGGATAAGCGGCCGGCAGTGCCTGGGCGCTTTGCGTGAGGGAATTGGTGGCTGACGCGTACTCTTCCCAAGCTGGTTAGTTTCTTAACATACCGCAAATGGATCAGCTGCGAGTACGCAGTTAATTGCGGCGAGACGGCCGCCAGACGGTTGGCAGGGAGCCGTACTGACTTCGCTCGGGGTTTCGGGGCCGCTGAATAATGAACTCGTAGCCGGTGGGATCGGGATCAGGTTCCGGACGGCGGCTCTCGGGCTCCTCCTCGGGCGGCGGCACCAGCCGGCGGCGCGGAACCTGCGGTTCCTGCTCACCGGCTGCCTCCTTGGTCCGGGCCGCTGCGGCGCTGCGCCGGGACACCGGCGAGGCGGGTTTGCCGGCAGGACGGTTCCCCGCCGTCTGACGATCCGCACCTCCTCCCCTCCCCGCAGCCGAACGCGCCGTGGAAGGCGGCTTCGCCTGGCCGGCCTTTCCGGCCGCCGCCCCCCGTCCGGTGCCGGGCCGCACGCCGGAGACGATCTTGGGGGCCGCTGTGGAAGACCGGGGAGCCGCGCCTTTGTTCCTGGAGTCCGCCCGCCATCCGAGCTCGAGGGCAATATCGTTTAGCGGTTCCACTTGCCGCGTGTTCGGGTCGAACGAGTACCGCGCGAGCCGTTTTTGTCCGCGGGACTCGTATTCGAAACTCACCTGCCAGCGGCCGTTCTTCCGCATGGCCTTCCAGGCCTGCTCGATGGCCTCCGGACCCATCCTCAGGCGCTTGGCGCCTAGATTCTCTTCGACGGCATCGCCGATGTTGAGACCCGAAGGCCCCAGGCGAGGCTTGGAAAGGGTTGCCGACCTGACCGCATCGATCACATCCCGCCGCTCGGCGAGGATGGCGAATGAGAATCGGCGAATCCAGTCGACCTCGGTGCCGGCCAGACGAGCAACCTGCTCCTCGGTCTTCCCTGCCCGCAGCAGGCTTTGGATCTCTTTGGGGGTCAGCTTCGAGACAACCCGGGGAGCGCGAGCCTCGGCCTCTGCGGCTTCTTCGGCCCCCAGGCTTTCTTCCTCCTGGATGTCCTCAAGCCGCGCCACCTCCTCGAGCGTGTGCCGAAGCCGGCCGTCGACGCTTACGACGTATCCGCCGCTGGTTGCTCCCCGCTCGTCGGCAAAGATGAGGTTTTTCAGGTCGGTGGTGAAACCAACCAGATGCAGTCTGACCATATTCTCCAAGCCCTATGAACCTCGAAGAATAAAGGATAGCGACGTGCCGACCCCGAATTAACCTGAACGGCCCCTCCGCAGACCCCCAATCGGGTGCAAATGCGCGAAATCGGAGCTATCCCGCCCTCTTCCTGAACCTCAGAACCGGAGCCAGCCCGGCCTCCTGAAGCCTTACGATTGCCGGTTCCTGATCCGCATCAATAACCAGAGGCTCACCTTTTTCCCTGGTCAGCACCGCCATGACGAAGCAGTCCTGGCAGTGGCTGCTCTGATACATCTCGCACTCCTTGCAGTCGATGATCACTGGCGGCTTGCTCCTTTCGAGGTGGATGGATTGCGGCTGGGCGCGGTCATCCCTAGCTCCTCCAGCAGCTTGCCCCGGGTGGTCTCGGTGATCCCGTCCTCGTACCCGTTCAGGTACGCCATCCTGAGA
>DATLGP010000244.1:0-4189 GCA_035540395.1 Actinomycetota bacterium | reverse complement strand
TGCCCGTTGTGCCGGCACCCCCGGTTTCGGTTCGGGCGTTCAGCTGCTCGATGCTGGCGGCCAGCTCACCCGCGGTCGGGTCCTGGGCGGGAAACGAGACCTCGGCCGGGTTGCGCGGCGAGTCGAACGTTTCTTCGCCCGAGGTGTAGGTCTGGTCGAAAGGCTGGCCGTTGATGGTTCCGAAGAACCTGAACGAGTACTGGCCGGCCCGGCTCGGGATGAGGTCGGCGTGATACTCGCCCGGCGTCCCGTAGGCCCCTACCCGGAAGGCGGGCTCCATCGGCATGGGAGCGGTCTTCTGATCGCCGAATGAGACTTCCACCTGCAGGTCGTCGGCTCCCAGGTCGACGATCGGCTCTCCCCCGGTAGTGGACAAGGTGAGCTCAACCGCGTTGGGGAACCCGGTGTAGGCGGGCTCGTTGACCCAGCCGACCACCGTTTCGACGCCGCCTTCAGTTCGGCGTTCGTGCGCGTGGACCGGTGCGGCCAGGGCCAGGAGAAGCACTGCGCAAGTACATGGAGCGATAGCGCGACTAAAAAGGTTTTTCAATTCAATGTCCTTCCGAGTTTTGGATGTGAGTTCGGCCGCGGCGCGGCCGAACTTAATTCCTAGCTCAGAAGGACAGGCGGTCCCCGGGAACGCAAGCCTCCGGACGGCACTGCGCATGTGAAGTGAACGGAGGGGTCGAGCGGTATTTTCGGAGAGGGGGCAGCAACTGGTCCGGACCGGGACAAGGTTGTCGCGATCAGGTGGCCGGCCCTGTGGAGGGCGGTGACCAGGACGGCGCCTGCGGCGGCAACCATGACTTGAAGAGGCAGGCCGACCAGCAGGACGGTTGAAAGATCGGCAAGAGGTGCGCCGGCCAGCACCCTTTCCAGTACCTCCTGGCCGGTGAAACCGGCGACCTGGACTGCAGCCAGCACCAGGGCAGTGCCGGCGAGGGAGGGCCGGCCGGGCCCGCGCTTCAAGGCGCCGTCCGCCAGCCAGAACAGCACTGCCATCAGAGCCAAGGCACCCGACAGGACCATCGCCCTGTCCAGGTAGCCGTGCCCGGAGGCCTCGAGCAGGGCGGCCCGGGTTCCCGCCGACGGCGCCAGCCGCAAGTAGGTGAGCCAGTGCCCGCCCAGCAAGCCGGCACACGCGATCGCGAGGAGTGCCAGGGTCCGAAGTTTTCCTAGAGCCATCACGGTCTTTCCAGTTTACCCAGGGTTAATTGAACGTTCCACAACAGGTATTCGGCCGGCAGCCCGAATCGGATGGTACCGGCTCAGGCACCAGGAGCGGCGTCGGCAGTGGGATCGAACGGCTCGGTGCGTTTGAGGAGGTCCTTCATGCTGGGAGGGTTGGGATCGAGCATGTTGCCGAGGTCACGTTGCGGCTTTACTTCCGGGTACGGACCGTCGAGGCTGATCTTGTCGGGGGCCGGCGGATCCCGAAGCACCCCTCGCCGCATCGGGTCCATGCAGGCCTCGGCCCAGCGGCTTCGCAGCGCGGCCAGCTGCCGCTTGCCTGCTCCCTTGCTTCGCATGTCCCGGTAGAGCCGGGCCAGCTCGTCCTGGGACTCCTCGATGCCAGCGGGTTCCGGTAGGTTGGGATCTGGGTTCATGGGCGGTTTTTACCCGTTTATCCGGCGGTCATCTCCGCGCCCATGGCGTGGTATCCGCCGTCCACATGGATCAGCTCGCCGGTGATACCCGCCGACCAGTCGGAGAGCAGAAACCCCACCGTTTTCGCTACAGGAAGCGGGTCGTCCGGGGCCCATCCCAGCGGGGCACGGGACCCCCAGGCCGATACCAGCTGGTCGAAACCGGGGATGCCTTTGGCGGCAGTCGTCGCCAGCGGGCCGGCCGATACCGTGTTCACCCGGATGCCCCGGGGGCCGAGGTCCCGGGCCAGGTAGCGGGTGATCGACTCCAGGCCGGCTTTGCAGACGCCCATCCAGTCGTAGATCGGCCAGGCCACCCTGCCGTCGAAGTCCAGACTGACGATCGAGCTGCCGCTTTCCATCAGCGGCATGAGACCGGTGGCCAGAGACTTGAGAGAGAACGCGCTGGTCTTGAACGCCAGCTCCACGCTCTCCCACGGCGTGTTCAAGAACTCGCCGCCCAGAGCGTTTTGGGGGGCGAAGGCAACGGCGTGGAGAAATCCGTCCAGGCCGCCCCACATCGCGCCGATCTGTTCGGCGGCCCGGGCGATGTCGTCATCCTTGGTGACGTCGAGAACCAAAATCTCCGGCGGCTCCGGCAGGCGGCGCGCGCTCATCTCGGTGAGGGCCATGCCTTTGCCGAAGCCGGACAGGACCACCTTTGCCCCCTGCTCCTGGGCGAGCCGGGCGGCGGCGAAAGCGATGCTCTTTTGGGTGAGAACTCCGGTGATGAGAAGCCGCTTGCCTTCGAGCAGCACTGAGGCCTCCTAGGGGTTGGGACGCTCGCTGTAGAACGCGATTCTCGTGCCGTCCGGGGACCAGGCAGCAAATCGATCGATTCCGGGGCTGTCGGTCAGGCGCACCTGGTCGGATCCGTCAGCGTTCATCACGTAGATCTCACGGTTCTGGTCCCGCACCGAATCGAAGGCGATCTTGGTGCCGTCGGGTGACCACGCCGGGAAGGTGTCCAGGCCCGGGCTGTTGGTGAGACGGATCTGCCCGGAGCCGTCCGCCTCCATGAGGTAGACCTCGAAGTTGCCCCGGCCGTCGCGCTCGGAGATGAAGGCTATCTGTGAGCCGTCGGGCGACCAGGCGGGCGATCCGTCCACCGCCGCGCTATCGGTCAGGCTCCGCTGGTTGGTGCCGTCGGCGTTCATTACGAAGATCTCGAAGTTGCCGGTCTGGTTGCTCTCGAAGGCGATCTGCCGGCCGTCGGGGGACCAGTCGGGCAAGCCGTCGTTGGCGTCGTTGTTCGTCAGGCGGCGCTGGTTGGAGCCGTCGGCGTTCATGACGTAGATCTCCCGGTTGCCGTCGCGGTCGCTGTTGAAGGCGATCTGCCGGCCGTCTGGTGACCAGTCCGGAGAGAAGTCCTCGGCGCGATTGTTCGTCAGGCGGCGCTGGTTGGAGCCGTCGGCGTTCATCACGTAGATCTCAAAGTTGCCGTCCCGGTTGCTGTTGAATGCGATCTGGGTGCCGTCGGGCGACCAGTCCGGGGAGGAGTTGACTCCGGGCTCGTCGGTGATCCGGACGACGTTCGACCCGTCGGCGTTCATGAAGAAGATGTCCTGCACCGCGGCGGTTGGGGAGGGACCCTGGGCGGACGGCCGGTCGCCGCACGCCGGTAGGGCGAGCAGAAGCACCGCCGAGAGGGCGGATGCCGCGACGACTCCTTTACTTTTTCGCACGTGCATTCCTACCATTCGTTCAACCTATGAAAGGAGTTGGGCCGGACGTTCGAGCCGGACTAGGCCCTTCCCGCCGGTGCTGACGCCTCCGCCACTGCCAAAGTGGACGCAACCGAATCCGATGCGGGCAGGGCGCGCACCACCACTTCATCGAGAACCCTATCGTAATCGGCAAGCCGCCGGGGGTAATCGCCCTTCTCGCCCGACACCCCCACCGACTCGAACGGCTCTCCCATGGCGGAAAAGTGGCGGGCATAGGCGGGGTACCGGTTGTACCTGGCGGCTTCCCGGCCGATCCGCTCGGTTGCTCCGTTCCCGATGGCCGCCCGGACGTACGCGGCAAGCCGGGGCATGTCGTCACGTCCGGAGCGGCGGGAGCCCTTGGCCACCTGACTTGCGGCCCATTCGATGCGCCGGGGAACCATCCAGTTCAAAAGAACCGTGTCGGCCACCTCGCCGGCGAGCATGCACATCAGGCGACCCATGGCGGCCACCGCGAGTCGGGGTTCCGGGCCGAGCAGGTCCCGAAGCTCCTCAACCGCCTTGCGGACGATGATCAGCGGAGCGGCCGACGAACCGGCGCCCACGCCGAGCACCAGCCGGTCCAGGGGCAGCTCGAGCTCGCGGACCGATTCCGCTATCTCCTCGGGCAGCCGGCGGTCCACCGCCACGACGCCGATCCCGATCCGGATCTTCTCGGTGGCGTCGGCCAGGTGGGCGGCGGTGAGCAGGCCGTCGGCCGCCGGCGTGTCGTTGGTCCAGATGGTGGAGTAACCGAGCTGTTCAACCCGGACGGCAATCTCGCCCGCCCGGCGGGCGTCCCCGGTCGCCGGGATTCCGAATCCCAAAGTCATGGAG
>DATLGP010000243.1:0-8291 GCA_035540395.1 Actinomycetota bacterium | reverse complement strand
GACCTCGACCTCGGGGTTGTTCTCGGTTACCTGGACAACGGTTGTCTCCGGGGCGACCGTGGTGGTCGTCGTGGTCTCGACATCGTTGTCGGTGGTCTGAGTCGTGCGGTTCGATGCGTTAGCCGCCGCACCGCAGTCCTGGAAGCTGGCCAAACCGGCCGGCGCCAGAAGCACCATCGTGGGAAGGGCGAGGATCGCCGCAACAACTACGGCGAGCAACCTCCTCTTCCTGTCTATCTTCTGCATTTATGTACTCCTTCGAGTAGAGCTCTTCAAGCACGAACTGGGTGGACACTTCGCTTCCGCCCAGTGAAATTTTCTGCCTGATCCAACCGCCTGTTCGTTTTCACACTTAACTAATCGAATGCAACAAATGTAAGGGAGTCCCCTCCCGTTGACTGGATCATAGTCGTGGGTGAATCACGAATTCCAGCGGTTATAGGAGATTAACGAAAGAAAGTTGAACGATTAATTAGAAAATTCTTGCAGTAGCCGGTTCGGCCGGTCCTAAAGCGGTCCCGGCTACCGGCCGACAACCGCCAGCAAGCGCTGAAACACCTGGTCGGTGGTACCCAGGGCGTCCATCTCGGTGAGCAGTCCCCGGTCGGCGTAGAGCTCGTACAGGGGGCGGGTCTGCTGCCCGTAGACCTCCAGCCGGCGCAGCGTGGTCTCCTCCAGATCGTCGTCCCGGCGGATGAGCGGGGACCCGTCGTGGTCGCAAAGCTCGTCTTCTTTCGGGGGGTGGGTGACCATGTGGTAAACGGTCCGGCAAACCGGGCAGACACGCCGGCCGCGCAGCCGCTCCACTATGTCGTCGCCTCGGACCATGAACTTGATCACCAGGTCGATCTTGGTGCCCAGGTCGTCCAGGATCCCGTCCAGGGTATGGGCCTGCTCCAGGTTGCGGGGGTAACCATCCAGGATGAACCCGTTGGCGGCGTCGGGACGGGCGAGACGCGCCCGCACCAGGTCGTTGGTCATTTCGTCGGGAACCAGCTCCCCCGTCTCCATGATCTTGCGAACCCTCCGTCCGGACTCGCTGTCCTCTTCGGCGGCCTCCCGGAACATGTCGCCGGTGGCGATGTGAGGAATGCCCAGCGTTTCGGCCAGGCGGGAGGCCTGGGTTCCCTTGCCGGCTCCCGGAGGGCCCAGCACCATGATCCGCATTACGCCCGCGCTCCGTCCGATGCGTCCGGATCTAGCCAATTGTCCCCAGATACCGGGAACACTAGCTGAGGAAACCCTCGTAGTGGCGCATCAGCAACTGAGACTCCACCTGTTTGGCGGTCTCCAGCGCTACGCCAACCGTAATAAGGATCGCGGTCCCTCCGAATGGCAAAGCCTCCACGTTCAACGTGGCCAGCGCAATGGACGGCAGGATGGCAATGGTTGCGATGAACAGAGCTCCCGGCAGGGTGATGCGGGAGAGGATGAAGCTGAGATGCTCCGCGGTCGCCCGGCCCGGGCGGATGCCCGGGATGAATCCGCCGTACTTCTTCATGTTGTCCGCCACGTCCACCGGGTTGAAGGCGATCGCGGTGTAGAAGTAGGCAAAGCCGATAACCAGCAGGCCGTAGAAGATGATGTGCACTATGGCGGTCGGCCTGACCACGTGGTTCTCGATGAAGTTCCTGAGCGGCGCCCACTGGATCACCGTGACCACCAGGGCCGGGAAGTACAGCACGCTCGAGGCGAAGATGATCGGGATAACGCCGGACTGGTTGATCTTGAGCGGGATGTAGGTCGACCCTCCGCCGTACATCTTGCGGCCCACCATTCGTTTGGCGTACTGGACCGGCACCCGCCGCTGGCCCTGCTCGATCAACACGATCGCCACGATGATCAAAATCGCCAGGAAGAGGATGAAGGTGAACCAGGCCCAGCCCAGCTGAGCCCTGATGTTGCTTCCCTGCACCGGCAGGCTGGAGATCACGCTGGCGAAGATCAGCACCGACATGCCGTTGCCGATGCCCCTTTGGGTGATCTGTTCGCCCAGCCACATCACCAGGGCGGTGCCTGCGGTCAGGGTCATCACTATCAGCATCACCCGGAACGGGGTGAACACCGGGATCAGGTCCACCGGCTGCCCGGCGGAGTCGCTGAACCCGCCGCGGTCGGCCATGACTACGATTCCGGTGGACTGCATGACCGCCAGGACGACGGTCAGGTAGCGGGTCCACTGGGTAATCTTTTTGGTCCCGGACTCGCCTTCCTTCTTCCACTCCTCGAGCTTGGGGATGACGACGGTCAAAAGCTGCATCATGATGCTCGCCGTGATGTAGGGCATGATGCCCAACGCAAAGATCGCCAGCTGGGTAAGCGCCCCTCCGGAGAAAAGGTTGAGCAGCCGGGTGAGGTTGTCGGTGGACTCGGTCAGCCGGCGGGCCTCGGAG
The DNA here is from genome assembly GCA_035540395.1 of Actinomycetota bacterium. Taxonomy (GTDB): domain Bacteria; phylum Actinomycetota; class CADDZG01; order JAHWKV01; family JAHWKV01; genus JAJCYE01. The sequence goes on along the minus strand of DATLGP010000243.1, from coordinate 5,898 downwards.
TAGTTGATCCCCGGAGCCGGAATGAAGGCTCCCACCCGGTAGACGGCAACAATGGCCAGGGTGAAGAAGATCTTGCTCCTGAGCTCTGGAACCTTGAATGCATTCAGTAGGGCTTTGAGCACGCTTATCCCTTAATAACTAGCCGTCGTTTGAGCCGGTTCGCTCGGATGCTGCCCCGGATGGTATCTGCCGGACTACCTATTTGCCATTCAGGGGCAGGACCTCGGCGGTTCCACCCGCAGCCTCAATCTTAACCACTGCGCTCTGACTGAACGCGTGGGCCTTGATTGTGACGGCCTTGTCTATGTCACCCTGGCCGAGCACCTTGACCGGACCCTTCTTGCGCACGAGCCCCTTGGAGCGCAGCGCATCGGGATCCACGGTGGTGGCGCCGTCGAGACCGGAGATGGTGTCCAGGTTCACGACGTTGAAGACCACCTTGTTCGGGTTGCGGAACCCGGGCAGCTTGGGAATGCGCATGTGCAGCGGCATCTGGCCGCCCTCGTACGCTGCGGGGATCTGTCCGCGGGCCTTGGCGCCCTTGGTTCCCCGTCCGGCGGTCTTGCCCCGCCGTCCGGCCCGGCCGCGGCCTACGCGGATCTTGGAGCGGGTGGAGCCGGGTGCCGGGTGCAGATCGTGAAGCTTCATGACTCTTCCTTGATCTCTTCGACGGTTACCAGGTGACGGACCTTGTGGACCATCCCCCGGATCGACGGCACGTCGGTGTGGTCGACCGTGTCGCGCATGCGGTGCAGTCCCAGGGCTTTCAGGGTCCTGCCCTGGTCCTTGGGCAGCGACACCGGACTGCCGGTCTGGGTGACTCTGATCCTGGCCATACCTAACTCACCGGTCCGGTGCTGTGGGTGCCGGGGGTGGTGGGCTCGGGCACCTCGTAAAGGTACCTGGGCGAAACCTCTTCGATGCTCTTGCCGCGCCGCTTGGCAACGTCCTGGGGACGCTCGAGCTTGCGCAGGCCGTCGATCGTGGCGTTGACGATGTTGTTCTTGTTCGAGGATCCCAGCGACTTGGACAGGATGTCCTTGATGCCGGCCGCCTCAACCACCGCACGCACCGGGCCCCCGGCGATGACGCCGGTGCCGGGCGATGCCGGCTTGAGGAGCACCCGGGCGCCGGACGACTCGCCGATCACCATGTGCGGGATGGTCCCGCCGACCATGGGGACGGTGAACATCGTGCGCCGAGCGGTCTCGGAAGCTTTTTGGATCGAGGAGGGAACCTCACGGGCCTTGCCGTTGCCGGTGCCCACCCGCCCGTTGCCGTCACCGACCACAACCAGCGCGCTGAACGAGAACCTGCGCCCGCCCTTGACCACTTTGGCCACCCGGCGGGGACGTCCCACGATCCGCTCGATGAAGCCGCTGTTGCGGTCGTCCTGACGGGGGCCGGAGTCACGGCGTCCGCCGGGCCTGCCGGGTCCACCGGGACCGCGTCCGCCCGGTCCACCGGGTCCGCGCCCTCCGGGGCCGCCGGGGCCGCCTGGACCACGCCCTCCGGCGCCTCCAGGTCCGCCGGGACCTCTGCCTCGGGCTCCTCCGGGTCCTCCCCGGGCTCCTCCTGGTGCGTTTGGTCCTGGCATCAGAATTGCAGTCCTTTCTCTCTGGCACCGTCCGCGAGCGCCTTGACCTTGCCGTGGAACTTGAAACCGCCCCGGTCGAATACCACCGAGCTTACGCCCGCAGCAACCGCCCGCTCGGCTACGAGAGCTCCCACCTTGGCCGCTCCGTCCACCGTGTTGAGATTCGCATCGTCCTTCAAAGAGGCGTCCTTGGTGGAAGCCGCCGCCAGCGTCTTGCCGCTCAGGTCGTCGATGAGCTGAACGTAGATGTGCTTGTTGCTGCGGAACACCGCCAGGCGCGGACGTTCTGCGGTCCCCGAAATCTTCTTCCGGATCCTGGTGTGCCGCCTGAGGCGGTGATGACTGGAGTTTTTCACTTGGCCGTCTTCCCTGCCTTCTTCCGAATGACCTCTCCGGCGTAGCGGACGCCCTTCTGCTTGTAGGGGTCCGGCTTACGCTTGGAACGAATCTCTGCCGCCACCTGTCCAACCAGCTCCTTGTCGGCGCCCCGCACGGTGATGCGGGTGGGCAGGGGAACCTCGAAGGTGATGCCCTCGGGCGCCGGGTAGACCACCGGGTGCGAGTAGCCCAGCTGCAGCTCCAGCGTGGTGCCCTTCAGAGCACACCGGTAACCGACGCCGTGGATCTCCAGGTTCTTGGTGAACTCGGTGGTCACGCCGAGCACCAGGTTGTTGACCAGCGTGCGGGTCAGCCCGTGCAGCGAGCGGTGCTCACCGGAGTCGCTCGGCCGGGTGACCGTGATCTGGTCGCCTTCCTGCTTCACCTGGATGTCGCGCGGAAGGCTGCGCTCCAGCGTCCCCTTGGGACCCTTGACGCGGACAAACCTGTCCTCCAGGGTGACCTCCACCCCGGCGGGAACCGTGATCGGCTCTTTTCCGATTCTGCTCATTTCGAAAGGTTCTTTCTCTCTACCAAATGTGTGCGACGACTTCGCCGCCCAACTTGCGCTGCGCCGCCTTGCGCCCGGTCATGAGGCCGGCCGAGGTGGACACGATCGCCACCCCCAGGCCGCCCAGCACCTTGGGAAGCTGTCCCGCCTTGGTGTAGACCCGAAGACCAGGCTTGGACACCCGTTTGATGCCGTGGATGGTCTTGGAGCGGTCCTGCTGGTACTTGAGGGTAACCCGGATGGTGTCTCCGGGAGGATCGGTGATCAGCTCGAAGTCCTCGATGTAGCCCTCGTCCTTCATGATGGCCACTATCGCCAGCTTCTGCTTGGAGGCCGGGATGTCCACCGAGTCGTGGGACGCCGTGTTGGCGTTGCGAATTCGAGACAGCATGTCCGCGATGGGATCGGTCATTGTCATCTAAATCACCAACTCGATTTCGTGATGCCGGGCAATTCACCCTTGTGGGCCAGGTCCCGGACGCAGATCCTGCACATGCCGAACTTGCGCAGGTAGGCGCGCGGCCGTCCGCACCGGCGGCACCGGTAGTACCCCCGTACCTTGAACTTCGGCGGCCTCTGGGCCTTTACCACAAGAGATTTCTTTGCCATTTGCTCTTCCTCTAAGTTCTTGCTCTAGATGCTTTTTTAGTTCTTCCGGAACGGGAAGCCGAAGGCGTCCAGAAGGGCCTTGCCTCCCTCGTTGTCCGTGGCGGTGGTGACGATCGAGATGTCCATGCCACGGACCTTCATGATCTTGTCGAAGTCGATCTCGGGAAAAATGGTCTGGTCGGTGACGCCGAAGGTGTAGTTCCCCCGGCCGTCGAAACCTTTGGGAGGCAGTCCCCGGAAGTCCCGAATCCTCGGGATGGCCAGAGTGATCAGCCGGTCCAGGAACTCCCAGGCCCGCGGGCCGCGCATCGTGACCTTCGCCCCAATGTTAACGCCCTCCCGCAGCTTGAAGTTCGAGATCGCCTTGCGGGCCTTGATCACCAAAGGCTTTTGGCCGGTGATCACCATCAGGTCGGCCACCGCGCCCTCAAGAGCTTTGGGGTCTTGCAGCACGTCGCCGACGCCCATGTTGACCACGATCTTCTCGAGGCGCGGCACGGCCATGATGTTCAGCCCCAGCTGCTCGGCCAGCGCCGGCCTGATCTCGCTGTCGTAGCGCTTCTTCAGCCGAGGCTTGTAACCGTTCTTGGATTGTTCAGCCATCAGCCCAACTCCGCTTCACACTTGACGCACACGCGTATTTTGGTTCCGTCCGGGTCCACCTTGATGCGGCTGCGCACCGGCCCGTCGGTCGGGCAGATCAGCGCCACGTTCGACAGGTTCAACGGCACCTCCTTGACGATGATGCCGCCCTCCTGGCCCTGACGGCCCTGGGCGGGACGCACCTTCTCGTGCCGCTTCACCTTGTTGACGCCCTGCACCAGCACCCGGTTGGCTGCGGGGAACACGGCAATCACGTCGCCGGTCTTGCCCGCGTCCTTCCCGGTGGTGATCTGCACCCGGTCTCCCTTGCGAATTCTGGCTGCCACTTACAACACCTCCGGCGCTAGCGAGATGATCTTCATGAACTTGCGGTCCCGCAGCTCACGGGCCACCGGGCCGAAGACTCGGGTACCCCGTGGGTTGCGCTGCTCGTTGATGATCACCACTGCGTTCTGGTCGAACTTGATGTAGCTACCGTCCGGCCGCCTCTTCTCCTTGGCGGTGCGAACCACAACACACTTCACGACGTCGCCGCGCTTGACCTGCTGGTTGGGAAGGGCGTCCTTGACGGTGGCCACCACGATGTCGCCCACCGACGCATAGCGCCGCCGGGACCCACCGAGGACCTTGATGATCAGGACCTCGCGGGCGCCGGTGTTGTCGGCGACCTTGCATCTGCTCTCGGCCTGAATCACTTTGCGCGCTCCAGCACTTCAACAACCCTCCACCGCTTGGACTTGGACAGCGGCCTGGTCTCCGAGACAATTACCTTGTCTCCGACCTTGGCATCGTTGGCCTCGTCGTGGGCGTAAAGCTTCACGTTTCGCTTGTAGATCTTCGAGTACAGCGGGTGTCGCACGGTTTGAATCGTGTTCACCACCACCGTCTTGTCCATCTTGTCGCTCACGACAAAACCGGTTCTCGTCTTGCGTTGCGGCCGCTCTTCAGCCATTAGTCTTCTCCTGCATCGTCGTCGGCCTTGTTCTCGTCGGCCTTTTCGGCCTTGACAGGCTTGTCGGCCTTTTCACTCTTGTCGGGCTTGTCGTCCTTGTCGGCCTTTGCCTTGCGGCTGCGTTCTTTCTTCGGCTTCGCCTTGGACTCCTTGACCGGCTTGGGCTCGATCTCGATCCCCAGCTCGCGCTCGTGCACGATCGTGTTGATCCGGGCGATCTCACGCTTGACCAGCTTGATCTGGGCGAAGTTCTCCAGCTGGCCGGTGGCGTTTTGGAAACGAAGGTTGAAAAACTCCTCGTTCACCTCGTCCAGGCGTTCGGTCAGGTCGGCGGAGCTGAGCTCGCGCAGTTCGTCTACGTTCATGCGTTCTGCCCATCACGGGTAACGAACTTGGTCTTGATCGGCAGCTTGTGGCCGGCGAGCCGCATGGCTTCCTTCGCCACGTCCTCGGGAACCCCGGTCAGCTCGAACATCACCCGGCCGGGCTTCACCACGGCCACCCATCCCTCGGGGTTTCCCTTGCCGGAACCCATCCGGGTCTCGGCGGGCTTTTTGGTGTACGGCTTGTCCGGGAAGATGTTGATCCACACCCGGCCGCCGCGCTTCACGTGACGGGTGATGGCAACACGGGCCGACTCGATCTGACGGTTGGTGATCCATGCCGCCTCCAGCGCCTGCAGGCCGAAGTCGCCGAAGTTCAGCGTGGTGCCGCCCTTGGACATACCCCGGCGCCGGCCGCGGTGGACCTTGCGGTGACGAACCCTGCGCGGTGACAGCATTAGGAGCCACCTCCGCTTCCGTTGGACTCGGGAGCAGCCGGGGCCGGAGCCTCCGGGGTTGCCGCCTCAGGCTTGGCCGCATCGGGAGCAGCGGGAGCCTGGTCTGCCGGCTTGGCCGCCTCAGGCTTGGCCGCCTCAGGCTGGGCCGCGTCGCCTCCGGCCGGAGCCGGTTCCGCAGGCTTGGCCGCCTCGGGCTGGGCCGCCTCGGGCTTGGCCGCCTCGGCGCCGGCCGGAGCTGCCGCCTCGGGCTTGGAACCGTTGGGCCGGGAACCGTTGGGCTGAGAACCGTTTGGCTTGGCCGTTTGGGGCTCGGCTGCCTCGGGAGCTGCCGGTGCCGGTGCCGCCGCGGGCGCCGGGACCACCGGAGGGCTGTCCGTCGGAGCAAACGACTGGGTCTGGGGTGCCGGGCCGCCCGGAGTGAACGAACGGGACGAGCTGCTGGCAGGCGGGCCCCAAACGGCCAAGCC
>DATLGP010000242.1:0-8161 GCA_035540395.1 Actinomycetota bacterium | reverse complement strand
GCCCAGAAGGACGTCGGGCGGATGGTGGCGACCAACATCGAGGCGACGATGGCGGTGGTCCAGGCCGGCATCGACGCCGGCGCCGAGGCGATCGTCAACACCGGTTCCTCCTCCGAGTACGGCCTCAAGAAGCACCCCCCGGCGGAGACCGAGCACCTCGAGCCCAACAGCCACTATGCCTGGACCAAAGCGGCTGCCACCCACTACTGCCGGCACATTGCCCAGACCACGGGCGTGCGGCTGCCCACCCTGCGCCTGTACTCGGTGTTCGGGCCCTTCGAGGAGCCCGGCCGCCTCATCCCGACTCTGATCGCGCGGGGGCTGGAGCGCCGGCTGCCGCCGCTGGTCAGCCCGGACACGGCACGGGATTTCGTCTACGTAGACGACGTCAGCCGAGCCTACCTGCTGGCGGCCTCGGCTACGCAGGACGAGAAGGGGGCGGTGTACAACGTGGGTAGCGGAAGGCAGACCACCATCGAGCAAGCGGTGAAGGTCGCCCGGGCGAGCCTGGACATCCCCGGGGAGCCCGGCTGGGGGTCCATGGAGCAGCGCAGCTGGGATTCCACCTGCTGGGTGTCCGACAGCCGCAAGATCGCCGCCGAGCTGGGTTGGACTCCCCGGTTCACCTTCGAAGAGGGGTTCGAGCGCTTCGTCGACTGGTTCCGGCAGAACCCGGGTCTGCGGGGGCGGTACTCCTGAGCCGAGACACCGGTCGGTTAGGGTTATCGAAACAGCCCACCCGATTGCCGGAGAGTCCATGCCCGACGCAGCACCCATGAAGGCCGAGATCCAGGTCTTCGACGATGACGCCGCAAAGATCGACGGATACGTCTACACCACCGACCCGCGCCTCAGCAGCCGCCTTGCCACCAAAAACCTGGAAGACCTGATCTTGAATTCGGTCTCCTTCGAGGGCAAAAGCGTCCTGGACATCGGATGCGGCGACGGGCACTTCACCCGGCGCTTCTACGACCGCGGCCGACCCGCCAGCATGGTGGGGATGGACCCCGCCCCCAACGCCGTGGCGGTGGCCAAAGCCCACAACGAGGGCATCGAGAATCTGGACTTCGTAGTCGGCAACGGGCACAAGCTCCGGTGGTCCGACGGGACCTTCGATCTGGCCGTCATCCAGGGCGTGCTCCACCACGACGACAAGCCGTGGGAGACCATCCAAGAGGCGTTCCGGGTCGCCCGTGAGGTGGTCATCCTGGAGCCGAACGGCAACAACGTGGGCCTGAAGGTCATCGAGAAGGTGTCCAAGTACCACCGGGACCACCACGAACGCTCCTACCCCACGCTGCGCCTGCTGGGCTGGATCCGCAAGGGCGGCGGCACCATCACCTCGGTGAAGTTCGGCGGGTTCGTCCCAATGTTCTGCCCGGACTGGATCGCCGGCCTGACGAAGAAGATCGAGCCGGTGCTGGAGAAAACCCCGGTTGCCCGTACCCTCGGCTGCGCAGTAGTTGTGGTGGTCGCCAGGCGCTACGCCTGAATCACGCTTCTCAACTGCTTCGCTGCCAGTAAACCGCCGCCCAGTCGACCTGCTTGATGGGATCCTCGATGCCGTTCTTGGCACGAAAGTCGTCTACTGCCTGCTTGCAGCTCTCCAGAGCGGTGTAGTCGTCCACGATCACGTAGCCGCCAACCGAGAGCTTCGGGTAGAGCGACTCCAGCGCCACCATCGTCGATGAGTACATGTCCCCGTCCAGCCGCAGGATTGCCAGCTTCTCCACCGGCGCTTCCGGCAGAGTGTCCTCGAACCAGCCGGGCAGGAACCGCACCTGGTCGTTCAGCAGGTCGTAGCGCCTGAAGTTGTCCTTAACGGTCTCCAGGGGCACAGCCAGGTCCTGGAACTTGTACAGCGGGTCGCCGGTGTCGGTGGGGTGGTCTCCCTCCGCCGGCTTGGGAAGCCCCTTGAAGGAGTCTGCCACCCACATCAGTCGGTCGGTCTCGCCGTACGCCTTCATCGCCCCGGTCATGAAGATGCTGGCGCCCCCACGCCAGACCCCGGTTTCGATGAAATCGCCCGGCACCTTATTGGCGAACACGTCGAGCACGCACTCCTGGACGTTGTTCAGGCGAACCATGCCCACCATTGTCTCGGCGTCGGAGGGCCAATCCCCGCCGATGCGGCGCATCTCCGGGTCCACCCGCCTCACCAGCTGGAACCCGCGAGCCTGCAGCACCGCCTTAGCCGGGCCGTAGAGCCTTCGGCGCCAGCCCCGAGTGATCGGCAGCTGATAGGTGGCGAACCCGGTCCTGGTCAAAATTCGCTTCAGCAGGTCGAGGTAGAGCAGTTCCGGAGTTGACTTCGCGGTCACAGGGGTCCTTTTCGTGAAGGGTGGAGAACGTGGCGCCGGTACTGCCGGCTAGCGCTCTCCAAGAATGTAAACACCCGCCGCCAGCTCCAGAGTGGTTTCCTCGGTCAACGACTGGAACTGCCTTAGGGGGCGGTCCTCGTCCATGTCGCCGAGCAGCTCGCTTATCTTCATGTTCTTGAAGCGCTCCCGCTCATCGACATCCGTAAAACCGGCGCAGTAGGACCGCAGGATCCACTCCAGAGTGACCCAGGGAAGCTGGAACTTGGAGACGCCGGAGTCGATGATCTTGACCCCGTCGAACAAGACCTTCAGTCCTTCCAGCGTCGTGTTGAAGTAATGGTAGGGGTAGCCGTGCAGCGGCTGCAGGAACGCCGAGTGGCAGATGAACCTGGCGCCCGGCTTCAGAACCCGGACCAGGTCCGCCGCGTAGCCAAAGGGGTTCCTCACGTGCTCCATCACGGCGTGCGAGATGACCCCGTCGAAAGTCTCCGGCCTGAAGGGTAGCTCGGCGCCGTCGGCTACCACGTTGGTGCTCGGGAAACGCTCGATCTCCACCTGGATGATGTCCGGGCGGGAGTCGGGCGGCCAGCCGGCCCCCGCGTCGAGGAACAGGCCGCCGTTTTCCAGGTCGAGGTACTCCGGGATGATCTCCGTCACCGGGTGCCGGCTCACCTCCTCGCCTCGCGCCAGCGGACTGGGCTGGGGGCCGAGGAAGCTCGGCACGTCGCCCATCCACTCGACGGGCCGGCCGCACCCCGCACAGGCGGGCACTTGGAAGTCGAGCGGCTCGAAGCAGGAGGGGCAAACCAGGATGTCCATCAGCGTTTTCTGCGCCTGGAGGAACGACGAGTCGTCCAGTTCTGAGTCAAGGGTGTGGAAGCGGGCCCACTTTCCCTCACAGGTTTCGACCCACAGCTCTGCGCCGGCCGCCCAGACGTCGTGCTCGATCTCCATGTAAAACCCGGTGTGGAAGGCCAGCGGGTGCTCGTTCAACGCCTTGAAGACGTCGGCCCGCCCAAAGCGAATCAGGGCCGGGACCGAGCCTTTGGTGGTGCGGGCCTCGACCGTCTCTATGCCGTCCGGGTGAAACACCCATCCGCGCACCGGCACGAAGGCGCCGGCGATCCTGATGCCGGCCTCGGGGGTCTCGAGGAAGTACTGCACCTCGCCGGCCCGGAATCCGGCTGTCGGCACCTTAATTTCGGGCAGCATGCTATCCGGCTTCATTTCCATGGTCTTGGAACTTTGCTCTAGATGGAGGGTACAGGAGGCAAGTCTATCTTGAGGCTGGGCGGGTCGAACGGGTCGATATAGCCCTTCCACCGGGTCCGGAAGAACTCTTCATCCTCCACCGGGTGCGACTTGCCCGAGGCATCGTCACCGTACCCGCGGGTCGCCGCCTCGTAATGCTTGAGCACCGCGTACGGCGTGAAGACGATCAGAAACCCCTTGTCGCTGGCGCGCAGGCAGTAGTCGACGTCGTTGTAGGCAACGACCAGGTCCTCTTCGAAGCCGCCGAGGCCCTTGAACACCTCGGTTCGGGTCATCATGCAGGCCGCGGTCACCGCCGAGGGGTTGTGGATGCACCGGCCGATGCCGAAGTAGTTCTCGAAGTCGATGTTGCCGGCCAAACCGTTCCCGGGCCCGACGATGACCCCCTCGTGCTGGGCCTTTCCGTCGGGGAACAGCAGGCGGGCCCCGACTGCCCCTACCTCGGGCCGCTGCGCGTGCTCCAGCATCGCCTCGATCCAGTCCGGGGTTATCACCTCGGTGTCGTTGTTGAGCAGCAGCAGGTACTCTCCATCGGCGTTTTCGGCCCCGTGATTGATGATCTTGGAGAAGTTGAACTCGCCGGGATGTTGGATGGACCTGCCTCCGAACGACTTCAGGTAGTCGAATGTAGCCTGCTCCACGCTGTCGTTGTCGACGACGATGATCTCGTAGTTGCGGTAGGTCGTGTGCTGGCGGATGCTATCGATGCAGGTCTTCAGCAGGTCCAGCCGGTCGCGGGTCGGGATGATGATGCTGACCTTCGGCTCGCCCTCGATGTCGTAACGCAACCGGTAGTAACCGCCGTACGGGCCGTCCTCGACCCGCCCCTTGATGCCGTTCCGCTCCAGGGAGTCGGCCAGGGCCCGGCGCGCGGCGTCGTGCGCCCAGGGCTTGGTCGCGTCGGAGTGGGCGACGGAGGTCGGCACCTGCCGCCAGGTGTAGAGAGGAGTGCGGACGTGGCCGATGCGGTCGGTCCTCTCGGTAACCCTGAGGGTCAGGTCCCAGTCCTGACTGCCGTCGTAGCCCTCACGGAAGCCTCCCGCCTCCTCGATCACCGACCGCCGAAAGACGCTGAAGTGGGTGACGTAATTGCACGACCGGAAAAAGTCGGGCGACCAGTCCGGCTTGCGGAAGGGGTCCCGCAGCGTTCCGTCCATGTCCTTGTGATCGAGGTCCGAGTAGATGAAGTCCAGGTCACGTCGCTCGTTCAGCAGCTTCACGACGTGGTAGAGAGCGTGGGGCTTTAGTTCGTCGTCGTGGTCCAGAAACCCGACATATTCACCGGTTGCCGTCTTCACCCCGGCGTTGGAGGCGGCGGTGATGCCGGCGTTGGCTTCGCTGTAGGAAACCTTGATGCGCGGGTCCGCGGTCTCGTATTGCTTGAGGACCGCCTTGACGTCTTCCCGGTTCGAGCCGTCGTCGACTATGCACAGCTCCCACCCGGTGTAGATCTGGCCGCGAACGGACTCGACCGCGTCCCTCAACCACTCGGGCTCGGGGTTGTAGACCGGCAGCACGATGCTGATGGTGGGCTGGTAGGCAAACTTCTTCGACTTGCGGGCCATCTCTTTGACGAGCTGGGGCGACAGCACGTAGAGGTTCTCCCACACCTCGTAACGCTTCTCGACGGGGACGGCACTGGGGTTCATCGCCTTGCGGAACAGGCCGGGGGCCCAGCGCCAAACCTTGGCCACGTGCAGGAGGAAACCCATCGGACCCTTCTCGAGAATGATCCTGATCGCGTACCCCGGCAGCAGGATCACCCGGCGGCGGCGTGTGCCCCACGGGGCAAACTGGTCGATCTTGCCCACCAGCTTCTGCCACAGCTGGTAGCTGGTGCGCTGAACGACCATGTCGTGGGCGTGCTGGAGGCCGGCAAGCCGGCCTTCCATGGCGCTCAGGGCCCTGTTCGCATCGGCCTCCTGCTGCTGGAGCCTGCCCGTGAGGTGGTGGACCTGCTCCTTTAACTGCCATGCCCGGACGTCGAGGGTCCACAGCGGCGCCAGCATCTGGCGGGCCGGCAGGTGGGTCTCGTGGTTCTCCGCAGCCTTGCGACGGACCAGCTCAGGATCCGGGGCGGGGGACGCCTCGACGATGAACTGGTAGGTCAGGACGTCGGGAGAGGAGTTCAGTGCCTCCATGAGCGCCCGCGGGTAGTCCTGCTCCCGCAAGTTCAACTCAGTCGCGAACACATCTACATCCACGTGACGCCACTCGCTGACCTCGTAACCGGCGCCGGCAAAGAGGTCCTCTATACCCTCCCGGGTGAAAAATCGCAGATGAGTGCCGTCCAGCAGGCCCTTGTCGCGGTACCGGAACTCGCCCGCCAGCAGGGCCAGCCGCACCGAGCCGTGGGCGATGTTCGGAATCGAGGCACAAACTCGGCCCCCCGGAGCCAGAATCGAGCGGACGTCGGCCAGCACCTTCGACGGGTTCACCAGGTGCTCGAGCACATCGGAGAAAAGCACCACGTCGAACTTCTCGTTTCCGAAAAACTCGGCCACGTCCATCTGCTCGATGTCCCCGACGATCATCCGCTCGCAGTACTGCTCGCCCACCTTGGCTGCGACCGGGTCGACCTCCAGCCCGGTTACCCGGCATCCCCGGTCCCGCAATACCTTGGTCATGTCACCGGTCGCCGGGCCCACCTCGAGCACCTTTTTGTCCCTGCCGGCCAACAGGATGATCTGGGTCTGGGAGGTGTTCTTCTCCTTCAGGTCGATACGGGTCTGGTAACGGAGCGCGTGGCCCTCGTGGGAACTGGAAAACTCGGCTCCCCGCTCAGTGGGATCCACTTCCGGGCTGGTCGCCCCCGGCTGAACGGGGGCGTGCTCTGGTCCACTGGTCAAGGGATGCTCCTAAAGCTTACGCGCGATAAGTCGTCTGAAAGAGATCGAGTTCGCCCGCTCGAACCGGTTCTCAGGTCAGTGAACTTTGCTGCCCAGCGCATCCTAGCCTGTACCCAAACTCAGCGGCCAACGGCTGGCTGTTCGCTTTACCGTCCGCAAGACCCTGAACTTCCTGAGCCTGGGTTTGCTGGATAGTTGCCTGGTTGGAAACTCGGCGGCTCCCTGGTCAAATGACCCCGTTTCGAGCATGTGCAGCACAAGCCTCCATATTATCTCCCGCTATTGCTGAAGAGTCCAAGTCGCGACAAGCGGTTTTCGGTTCGTCCTGACCCCGCGGCCTTGCAGGGTAATGCGTGATCTAAGCTATTCCGGTTCGGAGCAGGTCTGGCGCGACGGGATTGATTGTCATCTCAGTTCGATCCGTGAATTGTTGTCCTTCAGAAAGCAAGGAAGCTCTGTGAAACCACGAGTTGGCGTCGGGATTCTCAACTACAACGGTGCCGACTTGACGATCAACTGCCTGGATCACCTCCGCAAGCTTGAATGGCCGGGGGACCGGCTTGAGGTGGTGGTCGTGGACAACGGTTCGACCGACGACAGCCGCTCTCGAATACGCGAGGCGCACCCCGAGGCAAAGCTTGTGGTGTCCCAGGTGAATCTGGGCTTTGCCGGCGGGTGCAATCTAGCGATCAAATCGATGGAGCAGGCGGACTTTGTAGCCCTGCTCAACAACGATGCCTACGTGGAGCCCGGGTGGCTGGAACCACTGGTCCGGGCGCTCGAATCGCAGCCCGGCGTGGGGGCAGCCTGCTCGAAAATACTGTTTGCTCCCAGCTTCGTGGAAGTCGGCCTGACCTCCCCCACCTTCAGCCTGATCGGTCCAAGGTCCCGTGAGCTGGGTGTGCGTATCAGCGGTCTCAGGGTCGCCGGCGAGTGCAGGTTCTCCGAGTGCCACTTCCCCGAGGGTTTTTGGGAGCGGCAGCGTTCGTCGAGCCAGCCGGATGCCAGGTGGACCAACGGCAAGGGGGTCATCTACGTCCCGCTGGACCGGCAAGAAGCCGACGCCCGCTGCGAGCTCAGGGTGTCCGCCGAAACGTCCAAGCGGCTGGCGGTCCGGGCCGGGGACCTCGAAGAGTTCGAGGTGCATCGCGAACCCACCTGGATCTCCATCGACCTGCGTGGCGAGCCGTTCGACCTCATCAACAACGCCGGGTCCGACCTGGCCGGCTTCAAAGACTCGGCCGACCGGGGCATCCTCCAACCGGACCGGGGCCAGTTCGACCGGGAAGAGACGGTCTTTGCCTGGTGCGGCTGCAGCGTGCTGCTCTCACCGGCCTATCTGCGGGACGTGGGGCTCTTCGACGAACGGCTGTTTCTGTACTACGAAGACTTCGACCTCTCCTGGCGAGGCCGGCACCGCGGCTGGTCCTATGCTTACGTACCGGAATCGGTGGTCAGACATTCCCACGCCGCCACGTCGGGAGAGAATTCGGACCTGTTCAACTTTTACGTTCGGAGGAACCGGCTGCTGGTTTTGCTCAAGAACGCTCCCCCGGCGGTGGCGGTCAGGGAAGTGGTGAGATCCGGCACCGAGGTCGTCCGCTGGCTGAGGTCCGACTACCAAAGAAGAACACTCACCCACGAAACCCGGGAACGGGCAAGAGCGTTCGCTTCGTTCCTGGCACAGGCACCGCCGGCCTTGCGGGAGCGGGCACGGAT
>DATLGP010000241.1:0-2793 GCA_035540395.1 Actinomycetota bacterium | reverse complement strand
GCCACGGTAGGCGCCATCGTCGGACACGTCGAGCCGATCATTCCCGGCCTCGGACAGATCAACCGAACCCTGGGAGTCATCGCCGGCGCACTGCCCCTGCTCTACGGGCTGACCGACAAGATCACCTCCCCCACGGGCAAGCGGGTCAACTGACCGTCAATCGCTCACAACAGGCCGGCCGGGCAGGTGCCGGCCGGCCTGTTTTAGGGACTGTTGGTCCCAGGTGATTGAACTTGTGGGCGTCTCGCCTAAAATAAGGCGTCATACCCCTCACCAGTCACCGATCAATCTGTTAGGAATCCCAAACCGTGATCGAGACATTTATGAGCCCAGCTTTCTGGGCACCATCCCTGTTGATTATCGTAGGAGCGTATTTCGCCGTGCGTCTGTCTAATAAGAAGGCCATGGGCGGCTTCAAGGAGATCGCCAACTTCAAAGCGGAGAAGGCCGAAACCACCCCCAACGACCCCGGTGTCACCTTTGCCGACGTGGCAGGCCTGGACGAGGTTGTCGCCGAGCTCCGGGAGATCAAGGACTACCTGACCGATCCGGCCCGCTTCGATGCGCTGGGCGCGACACTGCCCCGAGGCATCCTTTTATACGGGCCGTCGGGCAGCGGCAAAACGCTGCTCGCCAAGGCGCTGGCCGGTGAAGGTGGGGTGCCGTTCTATTTTGTGTCGGCAGCCAGTTTTGTGGAGGTCTACGTCGGGGTTGGCGCCCAGCGGGTGCGCCAGCTCTTCGAAGAGGCCAAGAAGAATGCCCCCTCGATTGTCTTCATCGACGAGTTGGACGCCGTCGGCCGCCGCCGTAACTCTGAGGCCCCCGGCGAGCGGGAATACGACCACACTCTCAACCAGCTTCTTATCGAGCTCGATGGCTTCGCCAGTGCCGCCGGTGTAGTGCTCATCGGCGCAACCAACCGTCCCGAGATGATCGACCCGGCCCTGTTGCGCCCCGGCCGGTTCGATCGCCGCATCCACGTGGCGGGGCCCGACATCGTGGGCCGGGAGCGGATCCTTCGGCTTCACGCGTCCAGGCGCCCGCATTCCCGGGCGATCGACTGGCGGTCGGTTGCCGGCCGCACCGGCGGCCTAACCGGCGCCGAGCTGGCCAATATCATCAACGAAGCCTCATTCCTCGCCGCCCGAAAGCACCGGGCGGAGATCGGCGCGGAAGACATCGAAGAGGCGTTGGACCGGGCGATTTCGGGACCCCGCAGCGGACGGGTCATGGACGAGGACGAGAAGCGCCTGATTGCGTACCACGAGGCGGGGCACGCACTGCTGTCGCTGCTTCTGAGGGGCGTCCGTCCCGTCTCCCGGATTTCAATCGTCGGCCGTATCGGTGACGGCG
Source organism: Actinomycetota bacterium (assembly GCA_035540395.1). Classification (GTDB taxonomy): domain Bacteria; phylum Actinomycetota; class CADDZG01; order JAHWKV01; family JAHWKV01; genus JAJCYE01. The sequence goes on along the minus strand of DATLGP010000241.1, from coordinate 1,440 downwards.
GCAAGTCGATCTGGTCGTCCGGTGAGGACCGTGAGGTCATGACCCGCCGTGAGTTGATGGCAAAGCTGATGGTGTTGCTGGCCGGCATGGCGGCCGAGATCCACACCTTCGGCGAGCCGAGCACCCGGGCCGAGGACGACCTGCGGGAAGCGGCGAACCTGGCCCGGCAGATGGTCGAGCGCTGGGCGATGACCGGCAAGTACGAGTTCTCGGCCAGCGACAACGGCCGCGACCCGTTCTCCAGAGGTGATGCCTCATCCAACCAGGAGGTCCGCAAGCTGCTGAAGCGTGCCGAGCAGGCGGCGCTCACCATCGTCCAGGACAACGACCGGCGGCTGCGGGCGGTTGCCCAGGCGCTCATCGAGCGCGAGAGCCTCAACATCGACGAGGTGGCGCGGCTGGCCGGCCTGGCCGGGCTGGAAGGGGGAGACGACGACGACGGATTCAACGGTCCGTCCGCTCAGCGGCTATCCCAACAGCACTCCGGCCGGCAGACAGAACTCACCGGTTATGGCAGCGCTCAGCGTCGTGAGTGGCCCGCCTGACGTCCCTGAGTGCCCTGCTCGCCTCTCAGACAAAATTCAGGTGCAATCGAGTTAGACTTCCAAGCCGCCCCGTCAGGGCGCAAATCAACCACATTTGATGAGCACGTAGAGGAGCTTGAGTGGTAGCCCAAGACAGCGAAGCCCCGCCCAAAGCCGAGCCGGCCAAGCCGGACCGGAAGCGCCTTCTGATCGTCCTCGTAGTAGTGGTGATAGCCGGCGCGGTGCTGTTCTACGCAAACCGGCCGGACGCCGGCACCCCGCCGACCTCGGAAACCCAGTTTCACCGGATAGAGTTCCCCGAACACGGTTTTTCGATCAGGCTTCCCGGCAATTGGGAGATCTTCAGCGAGAGCCAGAACGATCCCCAGATCGTGATGGTGGCCGGGGTGTCGGGCACCCAGAACAACGTTCGGATCAGGGTCACCCCGCTCCCGGAACCCGTGGTGATCAACAACGAGACACCCGAATCCGTGATCGCCGAGCTGCAGGCTCAATTCGACCGATTCATCGACGAGGGGGACAGCGTCAAGGAGGTTCTGCGCCGGCAGAGGATCAGGGTGAACGACGTCCACGGCTGGCAGTACCTCTACACCTTCACCAACGAGCCTACCAACCAGGAGGGCATCCACTCTCACATCTTCCTTCTGGGAGGATCCCGTATGTACGTGCTGGTGTTCCAGGCGCTGCCTACGTCAGCGTACGGTGATATGGCCGGCACCTTCGACGAGATCTTTTCCTCCTTCGAGCTGATGCGGCCAGAGACCACTCCCACCCCCGCTCCGTAGGTTTCGTTCCCCCTCTGAACCAAGCAGGCATAGGGTCAAGAAAGCCCGGTGTCCTGCCGGTTGCTGGCGCGGGACCGGCGGAACTGAGCAGGTGGCTGACCCGGCGGTCG
>DATLGP010000240.1:0-11450 GCA_035540395.1 Actinomycetota bacterium | reverse complement strand
CCTCAGCACACTGCCCCCGGTAAGCAGGCCCCCCACCAGCCAGGCAGCTCTCACGATGAAGTTGCGACGGGAGCGAGACATTGCGTCCAGCGGCGTCTCGTCGCCCTCAACCCGGCGGGGTTCCACCGCCGCCAGCAGCGGTGACTCCAGGGTGACCATCGCGAAGACGAGGCCGGCAAGGAAATAAGCGACGACCGCCAGCAGCGACAGGCCCCCGACGTCGCCGGCGGCCAGGACCAGTGAAAGCCCGAGCGTTGCCGCGCCGGCGACGATGGACCGCCGGGCCTTTTGGGCATCCGTGCCGTCTTTCAGGATCCAGATGGCGAGCACGCCACCGGCGGCCACGACGGCGAGGTTCACGCCGATCCCGAACCCGCGCAGGGCGAACGGCCCCAGGCGCTCGATCATGAAGGTGGCGAAGTCGCCGGGCACCAGGTTGACCAGCAGGGAGGTGACGCGCGCCGGCGGATACGAGATCCGGGGCGACAGACTCCGGGCGCCGAGCACCACCAAAAGGGCGGCCACCATCGCCAGCGCACCCCTCAGGAAAGCCTTGCGCCGGCTCACGCGGTCAGTCCGGGGTGTGGAGACGTTCCCGAAGCTCCCGGGCGCTCGGCACGGCGGGCCCGTAGGTGGTTGCCGGCAGCTCGCGCACCGTGGCCGGCGCCCGCAGGTCGCCGACGAGCACCTGGGCGTCCACCGGGACCGAAGTCTTGACCATGCCGATGCCGTAACCCCTGCGCGAGACGCTGGTCACCGTGCCGCAGGCCTGATCCTCGTACGACACCTCCCCCAGGGCGGGTTCCGAGGCGAAATGCAAATGGCGCAGGCGCTTTTTCACGCGGCCCCGCTGGGCCATGGCCACCGCCTCCTGGCCCAGGTAGCAACCCTTCTTAAAGTGCACGGCACGCTCGAGAGCGGCCTCCTGCGGCAGGTAGCTGCCGAGCAGGTCCGGATCGAAGGCCGGGGCTCCGGCTTCTACTCTCATCGCCTCGTACTCGTGACGGTCGATCGTTCGGACGTTGGATGCGTCGAGCAAACTGAGAATGTCCGGCTTCCGGTCGTGGGAGACCCACAGGTCCACCCCCTCCAGCGGCGGGGCCAGCGTGACCAGCACCGCCGACCCCACGCTCAGGTTGGCGTGCGCGCCCTCGGGCATCGCCTGGCTGAGCTCCAGTCCGTCCGCCATCGTCGTCAACGCGTTGGGCCCGAGGAGCCGCAGGATCGAGAAGTCGTCGGTGACGTCGCCGACCTTGACCCGGGTGGCGAACACCCGGTTGGCAAAGAAGTCGTAGATGGCCTGCCGGTCCCCGCCGTCGGCATCGACCAGGGCCCCTTGCACGGTGGACAGAACCCGAAGAACCGAGGTGATCCGCCCCTTGGGAGTGAGAAGCAAAGCTTCCATGCCCTGGCCGGCGGGGAGTTCCTCAACCTGGTTGCTGACGAGCTGGTTGAGGTACCACAGTGCCTGCGGCCCGGCGAAGCTCAGCTTGGGCCGCTCGTCCAGCTGGTACGCAACCGTGGGATGCTCGTTCGACATCTGCCTCCTTGGATCTACCCCACGATAGCGCCCCTGGGATTCAAGGCGATGTAGGTTTCAGTTCCGTGAGAGAGCTTGACGTCATCGAGGCTGCCCTTTTGATCGTCTTCTCGGCTGCGGTGCTGGCCGGCGTGGTGGACGCCGCCCTTCTGCCGAAGGACGCCTGGGAGAAGGCGGGCCGCAGCAAGCGTTTCTGGATCGCGCTGCAGGTATTGACCCTCTACATCGGAGCGGTGCTCTACTTCGCCGGGGTTCGCCGGGACGTCCGGTTCTTCACCGCCCCTCCCGCGCCCGAATGGGAAGAGGAGGACTAGGCGCGGCCTCCGGCGGCTTTTTCCACCGCCAGGGCGTAGGCGGGCCCCACTCCCCCGCCCTCGTGCTTGAAATAGCAGTAGACGTCGCGGCCGTCGTCCAGGGCCCCCGACACCCGATTGCTCCAGTCCGCCAGGTCCTCATCTGAGTACTCCTGCCTGCGCAGCCGCAGGTAAACGTGCTGAGCGGTGACCGGGACCTCACGGAGGGCCAGCTCGTCGGTGTCTGCTCCGCAGTAGGCGATGCCGTGCTCGCCGAGTATCTGCTTGGGCTCGTCCTCCCGCCAGGACTCGTGACGGAACTCCATTGCGTAGCGGGCAACCGGGGGCAGTGCCGCTGCGAAGCTCTGCAGCTTTTGCTTGTCGTACCTGAAGTTGGGCGGGAGCTGGAAAAGAATCGTGCCCAGCCGCTCCTCCAGCAGGCGGGCTCGGCGCACAAACTCCGCCACGTCCTCCTCGGCGTCCACCAGGCGCTTGAAGTGGGTGATCCGCTGCGGGGCCTTCAGCGTGAATCTGAAGCTTCCGGCCGACTGCTCCTTCCAGGTCTGAAGGGTGCTCTCGGAAGGCATTCGTCGAAAGGTGTAGTTGATCTCAACCGATCCGAGCTTGGACGAGTAGTAGGCCAGCATCTTCTTGTCGGTGGTGCCCTCCGGGTAGAAGGGGCCCTTCCACTCCTTGAAGGCGAAGCCGGAGGTCCCCACATACAGACTGCCTCGGCCGGTCATCTTCAGACCCTTGAGGAGGGGCATAGGTCACTGAGCACGCAGTCCGCGCATTTGGGCACCGGCGCCTTGCACACCGCCCGGCCATGCTCGATGAACAGGTAGCTGAGCTGAAACCACTTGGGTTTGGGTACCAGGGCCATCAGGTCCTGCTCGATCTTGATCGGGTCCTCGTGGGTGGTCAGGCCCAACCTCTGCGAGACACGCCGGACATGGGTGTCGACGGCGATGCCCTCCACCTTGCCGAAGGCGTTCCCCAGCACGATGTTGGCGGTCTTGCGGGCGGCGCCGGGCAACGTGGTGAGCTCTGCCATGGTCGACGGCACCTGCCCGTCGAAGTCCTCGAGCAGCTTGCGGGCCGTCGTCTGCAGGTTCTTGGCCTTCTGGCGGAAGAACCCGGTAGGCCTGACGTCCTCCTGCAGTACCACGGGGTCGGCTGCGGCGTAGTCCTCGAGGGTGGGGTACTTGCGGAAAAGCTTCTCGGTGACCTTGTTCACCATTGCGTCGGTGCATTGAGCGGAGAGGATCGTGGCGAAGAGCATCTCGTGGGGATTGGAAAAGTTCAGCGCACACTTCGCCCCGGGGTACTGACGCTTCAGCCGGCGATAGATGATCGGAAACCGGCGCTCCGCGGGATCGGAGCGGCTGGGACGGGGAGGCCTGGAGGCTTTTGCCGGGGGTGCTTCCTGCGGGAGGGACATGACCTCCCAATTGTAGGGGGCCGGCGGAACCCCGGCGGCTTCTGCGGAAGTTGTCCCTGGTTCGGCGGAACCGGCCCGCTAGCCGGGCTCGCCGGTCTTCGCAGGGCCGGGTCCGGCTTCGGCAAGGGCGGCGGCGAAGCCGGCCAGCTGCACCGACAGCCGCTGGATCACCTCGGCGTGGCGGGCCTTCTCCTGGGCGAGGCCTTCTCTTTGCTCGTTCACCAGGTCCTCGAGGTAGGCCGCCGACTTCGCAACCCTCTCGTCGGACGCGTCGAGACGGGACTGAAAGTCCTCGCGGATAGCCTCGAGCTCCCCGGTGACCGCCGGAGCGGCCGGCAGTTCCTTCGAGAGGTTGAGAATTTCAAACCGCAGGTCGCTGCGGGCTGCCATCAGCTTCTCGTCGAATTCCTTGCGCAAGGCGTCGATGTCCTCGGTGGACGCTTCGGGAGCCGGCGGGGGCAGGATCAGGGAGGCCACCGCCTCCATTGCGCTCTCGATCGTGGTGCGCAGGACGTCGAGCTCGGAGTCGATCGCCTGGTCCACTTCGTCCCGGCGAGCGCTTAGGCGCTCAACCTGCTCCTCCAGCATGACGATACGGGTCTGCAGGTCTGCCCGGCTCTCAACCTCGTTGATATTGTCGAGCAGACGGGCGATGCTGACCACCGAATCAGCCTGCTCGATGTCCAGCTCCCGCCCGGCCTTTACGGCCGTCCGGCGAAGATGCTCACTGGGCAGCAGGGTGGTAAACCGGGGCCGGGGCCCCGCGATGTCCTCGTTTTCCGCTTTAGCCATGACATCAAGATAGGTCAGCCGGGTCGTCGGGCGGCGGATTTTCCCGACATCGGGCATCTCGGGAACGGCTGCGTACGGTTGCGGTTGGGTCGTCGCGGTCGGCCGCCACGACCTGGGCGGCCCGTTGTTATGTGGCTTGGATGAGTGCCCGGATCGTCAAATCTTCTGGCGCTGGGCGGCAGCAGCCTGAACCGCCGAGATCATCTTCTTCGGCGTGGTGAGGGTCATATGCCTCACCTTGTCGGTCAGGCCCTCGGGACCTGCCCCGTCGTCACTGACCAGCACGACCGGCACTTCGTCGAGCGTTCCCTCACCGGCAAGGATCCCGACCATGTCGGCCCCCTGCTCGGGCAGCCGGGTTAGGTCAACCACCAGCACATCGGGCTCGATCGAGGCCACCTGGCGGTGTGCGTCGCCCTTGGGCTCCTCCACCCACGGCACACTGAACCCGCTCTGGCGCAAAGCGCTGACCCACGGACGGCTTTCCTCCCAACAAAGTACGGCAACTCGCATAGTCACTGACGCTTCCTCGCTGTCAGAAAAGGGCCGTCGACCGGGCCCTGGAACGAATGATTGTCTCCTCAATGATATCTCCGACCGCCGGGGTTCCGCCTCGGCGCTAAACTTCACTGAGGCTTGGAGGCGAAAAGCCCCGGGACCGGAAGGAGGAAGCCCCATGCACATAACCGTGCGCGACCTGGCACGTTACAAGGGCGAGAGCCGGCGATTCCCCGTGCTGACCGCCTACGACTTTATGACTGCCTCGATCCTGGACCAGGCCGGGATCCCGGTTCTGCTGGTCGGGGACTCGCTCGGCCAGGTGGTGCTGGGATACGAAACCACCCTGCCGGTCACGATGGAGCAGATGCTGCATCACACGGCAGCCGTCGCCCGGGGAGCCCGGAGGGCAATGGTGGTGGCCGATATGCCGTTCGGCAGCTACCAGGGCTCGGTAGAGGACGGCTTTCGCAACGCGGTGCGCTTCCTCAAGGAAGCAGGCGCCCATGCGGTGAAGCTGGAGGGTCCGCGCCTGGAGCTGACCCAGATGCTGGTTGAACACGGGATACCGGTGATGGCGCACCTGGGCCTGACCCCGCAATCGGTGCGTGCCCTGGGGGGATACCGGGTCCAGGCTCGGACCCCCGAATCCGCCGACCGGCTTCAGTCCGACGCTCTGAGCGTGCAAAAGGCCGGCGCGTCGGCACTGGTTCTCGAAGCCATCCCCGCCGGGCTGGCGACAGAAATCAGCCGGTCGTTGACGATTCCCACCATCGGCATCGGAGCCGGCGCGGGGTGTGACGGCCAGGTGCTGGTCATCACCGACCTGCTGGGAATGGGAGCCGAGACGCCGCCCAGGTTCGTGAAGGCCTACGCCGACGTGCGCAAGACAATCACCGATGCCGCACTGAGCTTCCGGGACGACGTGGAGAGCGGCCGGTTCCCCGACGACGGGCATTCCTATCGTTAACAATCGCCGGGAACACACGCAGGGCTACCCGAGAAGCGGGTACAGCCCTCGTATGTAAGCGGCGAAGCGCTCGGCTACCTCCCCGGCGAAGTCCTCGTCCAGTGCGGGCAGGTCCATGACCTCGGAAACCCTTCTCCATCTCGCCGACATCGGCCCGAAGGCCTCCCCCGGCTCGGCGCTTTGCAGGTCGGCGGACCAGTTAGGGCGCGCCGCCACCAGGTGTCCGAGTATCCGCTCATTGCGCTCGAGTTCTTTGGACTCCAGGTGCAGGCCGATCTCCAGGCAGGGCTTGTCCACCGGAGACCACGTGCCGGAAAGCCGTTGGACCTCAAAGTGCACAGCCGGATCGGAGTACCAGACCTTTATCAGCCGGCTCGACCGCTCGGAGTTGAAGTCTTTCAGCGAGGGGCCTACCATGCCCGTGACCTCATCGTCTATCTGGTCGAAGAAGGCACGGGTCATGAACCAAAGATACTTGAGCTCTTTCTTGCCGGATAGACGCGCAATCCCTGCCGGGCCTTCCTATACTGATCGCCCGGTTCGAGCGTCTCAATATTTGGTCGGAGGGCGCGGTGGGAGTATCTGACGAAGAAATCCGAGCCTTTGCGCATCTTTGCCGCGGGCTGCCTCCTGCACGGGGCGTGTACGTGCAGAAGGACTACATCACCAACCTTTTCCTGACCGTCCTCGATTACAAGTCCAAGGCGGAGAGCGTGCGGGTGGCGCTGCTCACCTACCGGGACCGGTGGTGGGACGACATCCGAACCCTGGACCAGCTCAAGTCGTTCCTGGCCCGTTACCCGGACACCCCCGAGGGCAACCTCAAGTGCGGTTCCGACCTGTGGGGATTCAAGGCCGCGCGCAGGGTGAGTGAGCTGCGCAACCTGGTCCGCTACTTCGAGGCCCGCGGGGTGGTCAACCAGGAGTTCTTGACCCACTGGGCGAAGACGAGCGCCTACCGGGACTTCATGGGCCGGGTCAAAGGGCTCAACCTTTCGGTGTACGAGGCGATACTCACCCGCCAGGGGTACGGTCCGGTGAAGCCGGCGCCCCACCTGAGAAGCTTCATCTGCGACGCCATGGAGCGATTGGTCCCGGACCCCGAGCTGGCCGACGTAGTGGAGCGGGCGTCTCAGCAGCTGGGGCTGACTCCGCGTGAGCTCGACCGCCGGATCTACGAGTACGAGGCCGGTTAGGGGGCCGGTTCCGCCGAACCAGGGACACCTTCCCCAAAACCCGCCGGGGTTCCACCGGGCTCCGGCTCGTCGACTTCAGTCCTCTCCCGCAACAGTCTCCAGGCGATAGCGCCTCCGGCTACCAGGATTGCCACCGCAGCGGCGCCGGGCATTCCGCGAGCCATCCGGAAGTCGCCCCAGGCATGAAGCCCGGTGTTCAAGCTGATCTCCAACACCGAACCGGCGAACAGCGGAGCGGCTTCCCAGGACCGCAGCCCGCCGTAAACGAAGCCGAGCACCGCCAGGAGCGCCAGGCCCCCCATCAGCGTCCTTGCCCCTATTGTCAGGCCGGGGAGCACCCTCCACCCCTCATCCGCCAGGGCGTTGACGAATACCGCGTTCTCGGCAGACAGGCAGACGGGAGATGCGGCACAGGCGGTGGCCAGGGCCGGGATCACGGTCACCTCCATCAGGACCGTGCCGGTAAAGACCACGGCTCCGATTACCCCGATCGCCGCAGCCAGGTTCGTCCACAGCTCGGGCGCCTTCCGGGCCACCTCCCTCCCCACGATCAGCACGGTGGCCAGCCCCAAAAATCCGCCGGCGCTGAGTGCGAAGTGAACCTGTGCCCAGCGGGTTGCCGAGGCCGCCAGCTGGGCTATCTGCTCGCCCGCCCCCGGCCCGTAGAGCGCCGGGTGGGTGCCGCTGAGATAGACCAGCATCGGCAGCGCGGGGAACCCAATGAGGCACAGCGCCTTTGCCGCGGCCAGGAGCGTCGCTTCAGCCGAGCGGCCGGATCCGGTGCCGGCAGGGGCTTCCAAGCGGGATCAGGCCCTGCCGTTGAGTATTTCCATGGCCTCCTCCAGGGTCTCGACGCCCTGGATGGAAACCCGGCCCCGCCGGTCGGCCGGCGGCACGTCGCCAAGTTCACTTCGGGGGACCAAAAAGACGTCCACGTCGGCCCCCTCGGCGGCGGTGAGCTTCTCCCGCAGGCCCCCGACGGCACCAACACGGCCGTCCAGCTGGATGGTGCCGCTGGCAGCAATATCCCGGCTGCCAGCAACGTCGGCGGCGTCGAGCATGTCTGCGATGGCAAGTGCGTAGATCAATCCGGCGGAAGGCCCTCCGATGGCGCGTTCGGTGAACTCAACCTCGAAGGGCAGCTGCACGTCCAGATCCCGGGTGGTGGTGACGATGCCTATTCCCGTGTTGGCCGTGTTGAATCCGCGCAGCCGGGCGCTTTTTAGTGAGATGGTCTCGGTTTCGGAACCCCGCTCGACCGTGAACTCGAACTCGGTTCCCGCCGGGCTGCCCGTAGTGAGGCCGACCAGGTCCGCAACCAGGCGGACCGGCGTATCCCCTACGGCAACGATTACGTCGCCCGGCCTGAGCTTTCCGTCCGATGGAGTGTCCTCCACGACGTCGATGACCAGGGCGCCTGCTCCGTCCAGGCCGACCTGAAGGCCGGCTGCCTGAGCTGCGGCGGCAGCCGCCGCCTGCCGGCTCTCCTCGAAGACCCTCCGCTGGCCCCGAAGGTAGTCGGCTTGCGAAACGCCTTCCGGCAGGACTCTGCGTTGAGCCATTACGTGGACATCCGGGTTCAGGTAGGCAATCGCCGCCCTGATCGCATTGGGGCGGCTGACATGGACCGCTACCAGCATGTAGCGGCCGGACAGCTCGGTCAGCGGGACCCCGTCGATAGTTACGTCGTTCGAGACGTCGATGGCCGGAGCCGGCGAGAGGACCACGACCGGGGGCCGGTACACGACTGCGCCGAAGGGTAGCAGGAAGGCTATGGCCGCCAGCACGACGGTCCTCGCTCGCCGTTTCCGGGCGGGGGGACGACCCGCAGTGGCCTGCCGGATTTCGAGCGCCTTGACCACATCGGAAATAGAGAGGATGCCCTTCACCCTGCCCCCGTCCACCACCAGGGCCCGGCTGGGGGGCATTCGCAGGGGTTCGATCACTTCGACAACCGGGGCGGCACCGTCCAGGACCAGAGCCTCGGTCATCAGATCCGCCACGCTGGTCCGGGATCGGCGTTCCGGGAGCACCTCGGCCGCCATCCTCAAAGACACCAGGCCCTTGAGCTCCCCGTCGTCAACCACCGGGTAGGTGGAGTGTCCCTGGGCCTGGACCAGCTTCAAGAACTCCTCAACCGTCATGGTGGAGGGGACCGCGGCGGGGTCGGGGGTCATGAGGTCCCGGACCGTCATGTCCTGGAAAGCCCGGCGAATCACCGCGTAGTTCTGCTCCGCACCGGCGGCCTGTGACAGGAACAGACCCATGACGATGAGCCAGATACCGCCGGTGTAGTAGGAGCTGACCAGCTCGAAGGCACCTATACCCATCAGCAGGTAGGCAAAGCCCTTTCCGACCCGGGCGGCCGACACCGTGGCCTGCGTGAAATTGCCCTTGCGGCTCCAAAGCCAGGCTCGCAGGATGCGGCCGCCGTCCAGGGGAAGCGCCGGGACGAGGTTGAAGACAACGACCAGCAGGTTGATGCGGGCGAGATAGTCGAAGACTCCCCGCACCTCCAGCGGCAGGCCGGCCATTCCGCCGAGCCAGGTGAGCACCGCAAACACCGCCACCAGCACAAAGGACACCACCGGACCCGCGACGGCAATTCGAAACTCGGCCCTGGCCGAAGGGAACATTCCCTTGAACCGGGCGACGCCGCCGAACAGCCAGAGGGTGATGTCGTTGATCAACATGTCCTCCTTCAGCGCCCGGAAGGCATGACCGAGCTCGTGCAGAAGGATGCAGACGAAAAACACCACCGCGGACACCAGTCCCATCACAAGGTAGGAGCGGTCGGCCAGGCCGGGGTATGCAAGCGGGAACACCCGGCGGCCGAGCGACCACCAAATGAGAACGAACACTCCGAGCCACGACCAATGGGCGCCTATGCGGATACCGCGCACCCGCATCAAGGTAAAGCTCGGGGCCAGCAGACCCCGGTCCTTGCGGTTGGCCGGGGGCCGGGCGGTGGCGGGCGTTTTGGGAGGAGAGGAGCTCAAGACGGGTCAGGCGCTGTGATCACGAGGTGGTGAGAGTCTTCAGGGCGGGCTCCAGCTCCCCTTTGGTTGCCACGTTGTCCCACCGGCCCGCAATCTTGCCCTCTGCGTCGATCAGGAACACCCATGGTTCGAGAATCGACTCGTCGCGCAGGACCCATTCTGCTGCCGCCCGGTTGACTTCCTTGTTCTCGAAGTCCCTCCACACCTCGATGTGCACGAAGTTGGCCTCGTTCGAGTAGTCCTTCGACAATCGGTGGACCATGTCGGTGATCGGGCCGCAGAACCGGCTCACGCAGTAGGTGGGAGTCGACACCACCACCAGGGTCGGCTTGCCGGAGGCGATGCCGTCGGCAACGGTCATCTGGTGCAGCTCGGGATCCGGGACCTCCCGGTCTTCGCGAGCCCGCGAGTCGATCGCACTGCGGGGAGCGTCGGTGGAGCTCATTGTCAGGTTCTGGCTGCGAGGAGCGTCTTCACCGATCCACGGGAACCGGTGGGTGTCGAGAACCTCGAAGGTGGCCCTGCCGGTCCACAAGCCCCTGCCTTCGACATCGGCTTCGACCACCACGCCCCAAAATCCCGCCCGGTCGAAGGTAGCTTCGGTGGAGTACACCCCGCTGCCCCCGGCGCCCGACAGGATGGACGGCTTGTCGGGAACATCCGGCTCAGGTCCGTCCGCCTCGGCAGGGATCGGCAGGTAGGAGGCCTTGGCCTCGGCAACCACCTCCCCCGACGTCTGCTGGGTCCGGGTGCCCAGGTAGGCGAATTTGAAATTGACCTCTCCCCCGCCCACCAGCTCGGTCTCCCGCGAGAGCAGCCCGACCAGGAACCGCTGGCTGCCGACCGCCAGGTCGTAGCTGGCGATCTGGGGAGCAAGCTGGTCGCCGTCGGGACCGGCGGGAGTGGCGGTTTCGGGGGCGCCCGGGCTGCAGGCGGCGGCGGCAAGCAGGAAAGCAAGCAAGCCCGCCAGGGGTTTAAGTCTGCGGGTCACGCTTGTCGGGGGATGTCGCAGCCGGAAGTGGTCACTCCTACCGATCTTAAGGCCTCTGCGGTCGAAGGCAGCAACCGATCCAGGGCGGCGCCGGCGTCGTCCGGGGACATGGCGGAGTTGAATACCGATTCCACGTCGTTTTTCGCCTCCAGCATCCGGGCGGCGACCGAGCGATCGACGTTCTGGGCAGCCTGGGCGATCAGGTGCAAAGGCGAGTGCACCTGCGAGAAAAACAGCTCCCGAGCGGCGGGTACCTGCGATACCGCCAGAGCGCGGGTCCGGCAGAGCTGGTCGTAGGTGTCCTGCAACTGCCGCACGGTCATGCCTGTGCCCTCCACAGGGGCTTGGGGGCCGTCGCTGCTTCGCAGGTAGAAAAATCCCGACACTGCCGCCACCCCGAGGGCGGCGAGAACGAGTACCGGTCCCCACCTGCGGGCCGGGGAGCGGTCAGGAGCCAATTACCTGCGCCATCTGGTCCAGGTCGGCCCTCACTACGGACGCGACGACCGAGGAGACCTCCCCCCGGTCCACGTGCCGCGTCAGTTGTTCGCCGGCGTCTTCCACGGCGTCCAGGGCATCGTCGATATCCCCGTCGTCGTACTCCTCTACGGCCTTGGCTACATCGTCGAGCACCCGGCCGGCCGCTCGCTCCGTCACCTGCCCCGACTGGACTCCGCTTTCCAGGGTGCTGCGGATCCGGTTCGCAAGCCCCCTCAGCTCCTGAGAGCGA
>DATLGP010000239.1:0-7353 GCA_035540395.1 Actinomycetota bacterium | reverse complement strand
GCTGATTGCACTGTCTCTGCTGGTGGGGCTCAGCCTGGTGGGGGTGGTGCGTTCCTACAGCACCGGGCACTGGGGATGGGACCGGGCGGCCGAGCATCTGGCCGAGGTCTCACGGCCGGGTGACCCGGTCGTGATCCTGCCGGCCCACGACGGGCTCTCCCTGGGGTATCACCTGAAAAAGGGCTCCGCCTACGAGTCGATGAGAATCCTGAGCCCCCGGGAATCAACCTGGAGGCCCCCGGAGCCGACCGTCTACGGGGTATCCGAGGCGTTCTTCGCACCCACCTCCCCCGAGCATGCGGCGCGACAGGCTGAGTTGCACGACCGGTTCTGGCTGGTCACCGCCGACTACACCCGGTGGGATGCCTCGGGCCGCGTGCAGGAGGCCTGGGGCGAGGCCTCGGGATTCTTCGAGTCGCTGGACCCGCAGTTCAGGGTCCGTTCCGGGGAAGCGGCCGGTCGGGTGGGCGTCCTGCTGGTCGAAAGAAGCCCGGAGGGTGGTCCAAGCGGGCCGGTTAACCGGCCGGCCGGTTAACAGGCAGACTAAGGGTCAGGACAACTCAAAAGAAAAGAGGGATATGGAGCTCGGGATATACACGTTCGCCGAACGCACCACCGACCCCAACACCGGCCGGACGGTGAGCGCGGAGCAGCGTCTCGGCGACCTTATGGAGGAGATCGAGCTGGCCGATCGCCTGGGTCTCGATGTGTTCGGCATCGGCGAGCACCACCGTCCGGACTTCGTGGTCTCGGCCCCGGCCATCGTGCTGGCCGCTGCCGCCGCCCGGACCAGTCGGATCCGGCTGACGAGCGCAGTGAACGTGATCAGCTCAGACGACCCGGTGAGGATCTTTCAGGACTTCGCCACCGTGGACCTGATGTCGGGAGGCCGGGCCGAAATCATGGCCGGCAGGGGCTCGTTCATTGAATCGTTTCCCTTGTTCGGGTACTCCCTCGAGGATTACGACACGCTGTTCGAGGAGAAGCTGCTGATGCTGCTCGAACTGCGCGAGTCGGAGAAGCTCACCTGGCGGGGAGAACACCGACCCCCCATTGAGGACCGGGGCGTCTACCCCCGGCCCTTGCAGCACCCTCTCCCGGTTTGGGTTGCGGTGGGCGGCAACCCCCAGTCCGCGGTACGCGCCGGAGCACTGGGGCTGCCCATGGCACTGGCAATCATCGGGGGAATGCCGGAGAGGTTCGCCCGTTTCGCCCAGATCCATCGCCATGCCGCCCAGCAGGCCGGCTGGGACTCGCCGCCGGCGCTCAGCATCAACTCCCACGGCTACATTGCCGGGTCCGCTCAGGAGGCGATCGACGACTCGTTCCCCTACGTGGCCGACACGATGAACCGAATCGGCCGGGAGAGAGGATGGCAGCCGATGACCAAGGCGGACTACGAGGCGAGCGCCCACCTGCGGGGCGCCAACTTCGTGGGCACTCCGCAGGACGTCATCGACAAGATCCTGTTCCAGTACGACATCTTTGGGCACGACCGGTTCCTGGTCCAGTTCAGCGTGGGCACCATGCCGCACGACAAGATCATGCGATCGATTGAACTCTACGGAACCGAGGTGGCGCCTGCGGTGAGGCAAGAGGTCGCTCGCCGGAAGGCGGCCGGCAAGAGCTGACCGTCTCCGCGGCCAAGGACGGTCAGCTGGGGGCGACCCGCTCTCCGTACGGCGGGTTCTTGGGTCCGTCCTCGGCGTAGGCGGCAGCCCGCTTTTCTTCGCCCGGACCTCCCCTGACCTTGCCGGCTTCGTTCATCTTGCGGTCCAGGTCCTCGGCACACAGCTCCATCCTGGTTCCGGACTCGTCGAAGAACTCCTTCATCTGGGCCGCGGGGAACTCCCGGCCACAGACGTCGCATTTGAAGTTGGTTTGAGACATGGACCCTCCTATCGTTGCCAGATCGTTCGCTGGACCCCCTAAGGGAGTAGAGGGGTCTTTCCCCCTCGCACAAAAGTCAACCGGGCGGGCGCTGCGCCGCCCCGGCACTGATTTATGCCTGTTGTATTGGGGAAGAAATCAACTGAGATGCCGAATCGGCCTTTTCGCAATAGACGGGACGCGGGCCGGACCCTTGCGACCCAGCTGGCGCATTACGCGAACCGCGAAGACGTGATCGTGCTGGCCCTGCCCCGGGGGGGTGTACCGGTGGGCTTCGAGATCGCCAAAGCCCTGCAGGTGCCCCTGGACATCTTCGTCGTCCGCAAGCTGGGGGCCCCGGTGTCCCAGGAGCTTGCAATGGGAGCCATCGCGAGCGGCGGCCTGGTGGTTCTCAATGAGGAGGTCATCCGGGGTCTTAGCATCGAGCCCGCCCAGCTCTCCCGTTCGGCACAGACCGAGCTAAGGGAGCTCGAGCGACGGGAAACCGCCTACCGGGGGAATCGCCCTAAGCCCGACATCAGAGCAAAAACGGTGATCCTGGTTGACGACGGACTGGCCACCGGCTCCAGCATGAGGGCGGCGGTGCAGGCCCTGCGCAAGCTCGATCCTTCCCGGATCGTGGCTGCCGTCCCGGTAGCCCCCCATTCCACCTGCACCAGGCTGGCCGGGGAGGTAGACGAGGTCGTATGCAGCGAGAAACCCTCACCGTTCTACGCGGTGGGCCAGGCGTATTCCGACTTCACCCAGACCGGCGACGAGGAAGTGTCGGACCTGCTGCAGCAGGCATGGAACAGCTTGCCCGGCGGTCCCGACGCCTCGTCCGAACAGCTTGCCCTCAGGCTGCAGCTTCAATCTGCCGGTCCCGGCGAGTCCCTGCCCCTTCCCGACTTCGCCGGGGCGCAATTCGTTCTGCTGGGTGAGTCCACCCACGGAACCCACGAGTTCTACGAGGAGCGGGCCCGGATCACCCGTTGGCTCATCGAGCATGAGGGGTTTTCGGCGGTTGCGGTAGAAGCCGACTGGCCCGATGCCTACCGGGTGAACCGCTACGTGAGGGGAACCGGCGGAGATACCAGCGCCAAGGAGTCCCTTCGGAGCTTTCGGCGGTTCCCCACCTGGATGTGGCGCAACCAGGTGGTCCTGGACTTCGTTGCCTGGCTTCGCGAGCACAATGGGCGAAGGTCCGAAACGGACCGGGTCGGCTTTTACGGCTTGGACCTGTACAGCCTTTACGCCTCCATGCAGCAGGTGATCGAGTATCTGGAGCGGGTGGACCCGGAGGCGGCAACCCGGGCGAAGAAGCGCTACGCCTGCTTCGATCACTACGGCGAGGATGCCCGCACCTATGCCTATGCCGCGGCTTTCGGGGCGGGCGAAAGCTGCGAAACCGAGGCGGTAGAGCAGTTGATAGATCTGCACCGAACCTCCTTCGAGCAAGCTCGGAGGGACGGGATGTCGGCCGAAGACGAACGCTTCCACGCCGAGCAGAATGCCCGAACCGTCAAGTCGGCCGAGGAGTACTACCGGACCATGGTCCAGGGCCAGGCGGCCTCATGGAACCTGCGGGACACCCATATGGCGGACACCCTGGACCAGCTTGCCGGCCACCTGCTTCGCCGCCGGGGCGAGCCGGCAAAGATCGTGGTGTGGGCTCACAACTCCCACGTGGGCGATGCCCGGGCCACCGAGCTCAAGATGCGCGGCGAGCTCAGCCTGGGCCAGCTGGTGCGCCAAAGGCATCCGGGGAACTGCTTCCTGCTGGCGTTCACCACCTACCACGGCACCGTTACCGCTTCCGGCGCCTGGGGCGGCCCGGCCGAACGTAAGGTGGTGCGCCCGGCGCTCCCGGACAGCACGGAACACCTCCTCCACGAGGCTGGAGAGGCGGCATTTCTGCTTGACCTGCGGGGGGGATCACCCGCCGCCGGAGCTCTTAGCCTCACCCGGCTGGAGCGAGCGATCGGCGTCGTCTACCTGCCCGCCACCGAGCGCCAGAGCCATTACTTCCGCGCCCGGATTGCCGACCAGTTCGATGCCGTAGTCCACATCGACCAAACCCGGGCGGTCGAACCGCTGGAACGTCTCGCCGGCCGGGACCGGGGCGACCTGCACGATACTTATCCCCACGCGGTCTGAGCCTTCACAAGGTGGGCCGCAGCCCGGCCTGCCGGGCTTTGCGAAGTAGCACCCCCGCTCGGCCTATACTCGATGGACCACCGCTCGGACCAAAGCGTGAGCCCACCTCTTGTCCGGCGTACCCCGCCCGACCATTGAAGCGAGCTCGCATGAACCTCAACTCGGCGCAACGCACCGGCAACTTGATGCTCGATGCTCTTCCCGACGAAGAACGTCATGCACTCCTGGCCCACATGACCCGGGTGGACATTCCCCCCAAGAAGTTGGTGATGGACATCGGGGAACCGGTTCCCACCGTGTACTTCCCGGTCAACGGCATGGTTTCCCTGGTTTCCCGGATGGAGGACGGGTCGAGCGTGGAAACCGCCACCTTCGGCCGTGAGGGCATTGTGGGCCTGCCGGAGGCGCTGCACCCCCACGCCACTCCGTCGAGCCAGGCGATCGGTCAGGTCGATGCTGAATCGCTGGCGCTGGACGCCGAGACCTTCCGCGGGTTCCTGGTTAACGGGGGAAGACTGAGCTCGCTGGTCAATGCCTACCTTCCGGCACTGTTCAACCTGATCGGGCAGAACGCGTCCTGCAACCGCCTTCATCAATCGACCCAACGCCTGGCACGCTGGCTGTTGCTCACCTCGGACCGTTGCGGCAGCGATCAGTTCGACCTGACGCACGAGTTCATGGGCCAGATGCTCGGCGCAAGGCGCTCGACCGTCTCCGAGGGCGCCGAAGAGCTGCAGCGGGCCGGCCTCATCCGCTACGTGCGGGGCCGGATCACGATAGTGGACCGGCCCCGGCTGGTTGAAGCGGCCTGCGAATGCTACGCGCTGATCAACGACCGCTTCACCGAGCTGAACGAGACCTACCAGCAGCTGACCTCGGTCTAATCCGGCCCCGCGCGGCCGCTGCCGGGTCGCCCAACTGTTTAGCCTGCTCCGCTCACCGGGTACCTCTTCTAGAGCCCAAAAACCCAAGGAGGTACAAATGGAGAAGGACAACACGCTTGCGCGTGCTGCACACGACCTAGGTTTGGCCGCATGGTTCGGCGGTTCCCTCATGGGAGCCATCGGAGTCAACGGTGCATCCAAGGCAGTAACCGATCCCCAACAGCGGGCCAGGGTGGCCAACGCCGGCTGGGAACGCTGGACTCCCGCCAACATGGCAGCCATCGGCTCCTATCTGGTGGGCGGCACCATGCTAACCCTCGCCAACAAGGGCAGGATCGCCGGACAGAAGGGCGTAGCAAGCACGTCGCTGGCGAAGGCCGGCCTGACGGCGATGAGCCTCGGCGCCACCGCATACGCCCGCGCCCTGGGGCAGAAGGTCATCGAGAACGGAGACGTTCCGGTTGAGGACGGCACCACTCCCACCGCCGCCACGCCGGAGGAAGTCGCCAAGAGCCAGAAGCAGCTCAAGGTTCTGCAGTGGGCAATCCCGGCGCACGTCGCGGCCCTGATCGCCATCTCCTCGAAGATGGGCGAGCAGCAGCGTCCCACCAACGTGGCCCAAGGGATTCGCAAGCGCCTGCAGCCGGCCGCTTAGACCCAAAGACCCACCCCCCGACGGGGGGACGGGTGCCCGGCTGCGCGACTGCGGTCCTCCGGGCACCCGTCCCCCCGTTTTTCGCGTGTGCCGAACCACCGTGCCGTCTGCAGACGGACACCTTTCGTAAGAAATTCGTAAGATCTGCCCTATCTGTCCGGTTGCCGACCGACGCGCCGGCACCCGTCCTGTTCAATATCGTCTGAATAGGCGCACGACTACCCGTTTGGTTGGCCCCGGGTGCCTGAACCGAACGGGGGTTTCCATGCTTACCAATGCAATGCTGATTGCGATCAACCACGAACTGCCGCAGGCGGACACGTCCGAATTGGCCACCGCCTGGTGGGACCCGGGCACCGGCAGGGTCCACCTGGTGGGCGAGATCGACTTCTCCAACGCTCGCCGCATCTTCGACGCCGTAGAACGCGGGGCTGATCTCCGCACCGATCTGAGCGTGGATCTTACCCGCCTGGAATTCCTCGACTGCTCGGCACTTCACTTCATCTCCGAGCTCGCCGACAAGCTCCACGCCGAGCGCCGGCGCCTGCTACTGCTGTTTCCGCGCCGGATCGTCCAAAGGGCGCTCGAGGTCACCTACCTGGCGAGGCACCCCGGCCTGACACTCAGGAATGCTGCGAGCGCCGGCGGCGTTACCTCAAACGGAGAATGGGTTCGCCTCGCCTGACCCCAGCCGACAGAAAGGAAATCGCCAGTTTGGAACAGTTCATGCGACAGGCCACAGATTCCGGGTCGGAAGCGGGGCCCCGGCCGAGGCGTTCGGGCGAACCGACCGAGGCATCCCCGCCGGCGCACTTTGCCGGGTTCTTCACCGAGTGGCAGATGCACCCGTCGGGCGAACGCACAGCGTCATCCCGCTAACCGCTCGAACGCAGCACCGCCACCGTGTCCGGAGGCAGCACCACCAGGGCACCGGTCACCTCCACCCCCGGGTCGGAGGCCAGCAGCAGTTCGTCGAACTGCTCCAGGGGAATCGAAACTGCCGCCTTTCCCACGTTGAGCACCACTGCGACATCGTCTCTGCGGTATCCGAGCCAACCGGCATCCTCGTCCTGGGTGATTTCGATTGGGTCACGCCGCGGATCGGTGAGTGCCGGCAACCGCCGCCGCAGCGTGATCAGCTTGCGGTACCAGTCGAGAATCTCGCGATGGGTGCCGGATGGTCCGCTCCACTCCGCGCCGAGCATCCCCTCCTGAACCGCGCCGGTAACCTCGCTCCAATTCAGCCTGGAGCGCTCGAAGGTCGCCGGGTCCTGGGGATCCGGCACGTCCTCCGGCTCCCAGCCGAAAGACGAGAACTCGCTGCGCCTACCCTCGCTGACGGCACGTCCCAGCTCGGGGTCGGGGTGATCGGTGAAGTACTGGAACGGAGTGCCCGCCGCCCATTCTTCCCCCTGAAACAGCAGGGGAACGAAAGGCGAGGTGAGCAGCAGGGCGGCTGCGATCTTCAACCGTCCCTCGCTCATTAAAGCGGCCGAACGCTCCCCCGTCGCCCGGTTGCCCACCTGATCGTGGTTTTGCGTCGAGACCACGAACCGATCCCCGGGCAGGCCGGCCGGTGAGCGGCCGTGGACCCGTTGCCGGTAGGGCGACCAGGTGCCGTCGTACACCCACGCCTGCTTCAGCGCCTTCCCCAGCAACGCCAGGGATCCAAAGTCCTGGTAGTAGCCCTCGCGCTCACCGGTGAGAATGGCGTGGAGGGCGTGATGCCACTCGTCGGCCCAAGAGGCATCCAGGCCGTACCCGCCGGCGTCGACGCTGCGTACGAAC
>DATLGP010000238.1:0-3073 GCA_035540395.1 Actinomycetota bacterium | reverse complement strand
GTAGTTGAACTCCCAGGTACCTTCCCACCGGGCGGTCTCCAGGCCGGGGGCGGCCTGCGGAGAGGGGCTGCGCGCAGGCTCGGGCTCGGCCTGATTGAAGCAGGCGGTCAGGGCCAGGAGTCCGACGGCCGCCAGCCGGCTCAGCCGCGCTGCCAAGGAAACCTCTCGGGAGGATCCGGGGGCCCGGCGCTTTCCTGCCGATCTGGATCCTCGGGCTTTTGGGCGGCAGGGAGAGGGGGCCGGGCCAATTCCACCTGCATCTGCCGCACCGTCTCCTCCAGCCGGTCGATGCTGTGGAGGAAGCCTTCTTTTCTGGCGGCGAAGTCGGATGCCTGGGCGGTCTTCACCCGGCCGCACTTACGGCAGGTTTGGGCCATCGCGACACCGTGCTTGCAGTATTCGGACATGAGGCTCCTAGAGGAGTGGACCACGGCACTTGCGGCACAAGCCTTTGACTGTAAGGTCCTGCTCGGCGCACTTGCGGCATTTGGCCCAGTCGATCTGGGCGACGAACCCTCGAGGTTCTGAAATCACTCCAAGGGACTGGTTGTGGTAGCGGGCCTGCTCGTACTCGTCGCCCTCCTTGCGCTCGACGAAGTCCCAGACGTACCTGGTGAACTCCCGCTCGCGCTGGAACTCGGGAATCGCATTGAGGTCGACCTTGATCCAAAGCACATATCAAGGATAGCGGCGACATAAAATCGGTTGATGGAACCGGACGATCCCAGACGCGATTGGCTGCCTTACCGCCTCGGGGATCCGCCGCGAACCACCCCCGACGACCCTCACCGGCAGCTTACCCAGATCGCGCCCGTGGAGCTGCAGGCGCAGGTGGTTGCCCGGGGGCGCGCAATGCCGGGGACCTTCGTGTGTCCCAGCCTGGTTTCCCTGCCCGGCTCGCAGGCGTTCGTTCTGGACGACTCCACGCCCACGCCGGCCTCCGCGGTGTTCATGGTCGCCCGCGAGTTCGCTCACATCCACCCGCCGGTGGACGGCAGCCTTCATATGGTCCTTCCTCCCCATATCGTGCGCCAGGTGGTGGAGAGGGGCTGGGGTGAGCAGCATCCGGTGGCGAGGCTGGGACTGCTGCCGATAACCACTCTGATGATCTACGGACCGCGGGACCCCGAGGAGCTGGAGGTGGTCCTTCGTCTTCTCGCCGCCTCCTGGAGCTACGCGCGGGGAGAATTGGTGGGTTAGGGCGAGGGTGTGATTACGATGTAGGCGTGAAGCCCCCCAGATATACCACCGGCGACCCCTACGTCGACGAGCGCCTACGCGAGATGGTCGCAGGGCTTGACTCTTTCGACGCCCAGATGGTGTTCGAGATGATGACGACCGCGCTGGCGCTTGCCAAGGATCCCATCTCCCGTCTGGACCGCAAGATTGCCAATACCGCCCTCAAGGAGATGCGCTACGCGTTCAGCGTGTTCGCCCCTTACCGCCACGTCCGCAAGGCCACAATCTTCGGATCCTCCCGGACCGCCAAGGGCCGGCCGGAATACGCGCTGGCCAGGGACTTCTCTCGTACCATCGCCGACCGGGGATGGATGATCGTCACCGGCGCAGGCCCCGGGATCATGGAGGCCGGCCACGAGGGCGCCGGGGGGGACCGGTCGTTCGGCGTAAACATCGTGCTGCCCTTCGAGGCCACCGCAAACCCCTATATCGCCGGAGATCCCAAGCTCATCAACTTCAAGTACTTCTTCACTCGCAAACTGATGTTCATCAAGGAGTCCGAGGCGTTCGTGCTGATGCCAGGCGGTTTCGGCACCCTGGACGAGGCTTTCGAACTGTTGACCCTCATCCAAACCGGTAAGAGCGATCTTCACCCGATTGTCATGCTGGACGTGCCGGGGGGCACCTACTGGAAGTCGTTCGACCGGTATCTGCGCGAGGAGCTGCTGGATCACGGCTATATCTCGGACAGCGACCTCAGCCTGTTCATGTACACCGACGACATCGACCAGGCGGTCGAGGAAATAGAACGGTTCTACCGGGTGTACCACTCGCAGCGCTACGTCAACGACCGGTTGATCCTCCGGCTGAACGTGATGCCCACCGAAGGGCAGCTAAGCGAGCTGTCGGCGGAGTTCGGCGACGTCCTGGAAGGCCCCATTCAGCCGGTGGAGCCCTCAGCCGGAGAGATAAGGGACAACGATGTGGTGGACCTTCCCCGGATTGCCCTCAACTTTGACCGCATTCACGCCGGCCGGTTGCGAATGCTGGTGGACCGGCTGAACGACATGGCGGTATAGCCGGTGCCCCCATCGGTCGGATAGCATGAGCGCATGAGGCGCAGATCAAGCGCATTTCTCTCACTTTTGCTCCTTGCCTCTCTAGTGCCCACGGGGGTCGACGCGGCGCCCTCGCGCGCCAATTTGCAGGCGGACATAGACCGGATCGAAACCCAGATATCAACCCTGGACGAGGACTTCAACGACGCGCGTCTGAAGCTCAGCACCGCCGAACGCCAGATCAGAGAGCTCGGGCTGGCGAAGCAAGAGGCCGACCGAAGGCTGGCCGAGTTGCGCCAGACCGCGTCCCAGCGAGCGGCTGCCTCGTACCGGATAGGTGCTCCCAACATGGTTCTGGTGCTGTTCGGGGCCGAGAACTTCAACGACTTCACCCGGCGCATGGGCCTGTCCAGCCGGGTGGGGGACTGGGAGTCCGGCATCGTGACCGAGCTTGAGATCGCCAACAACCGGTCGGAGGCCAAGGAAGCGGAGCTTCGGGCCGAGCGCGACCGTGCCAAGGCGCTCAGCACCTCGATCAACACCAAGCGTGCGCAGCTTCAGCGCAGGGTGGACGAGCACCAGGGGCTCATCGACCGGCTGGTGGCACAGGAGCGCCAGAGGGCGCAGGCTTCCGCCGCAGCAGCGGCTCGAGCCGCCGCCCGCAGGGGTGCTCCGCCGCCCCCGCCGGTGGTGGTTGACGCCTCTACCGTACGCAAGGAGCCCCTTATCGCTCCGCCGCCGCTTCCGGCGTCGGGCAACGCCCGCGCCGCTGTGGCGGCGGGTTACTCAAAGATCGGAACCCCCTACCAGTGGGGCGGGAGTGGGCCGGGTTCGTT
>DATLGP010000237.1:0-1959 GCA_035540395.1 Actinomycetota bacterium | reverse complement strand
CAGCGAGTTCTCGTCGAGGTCGATCCCAAGGACTGGTGACGCTTCCCGATGGCGATACTTCCGATCCGGCTTTACGGTGACCCGGTTCTCCGGGCGCGTGCCGCGGAGGTTCCGCAGGTGGACCGGGGTGCCCGGCGCCTGATGAGGAACATGACCGACACGATGCGGGAAGCGCCCGGCATCGGCCTGGCCGCTCCCCAGGTTGGAGTGCTGCGCCGCATCATTGTCTGGGAGAACGAGGAGGACTGCGGCTCCCTGGCGAACCCGGTGATCCTCGAGCGGGAGGGCTCGGTGGAGGGTGAGGAGGGCTGCCTGTCCATACCGGGCATCAATTACCCGGTGGTCCGGTCCCGGCTCATCCTCGTAGAAGGCTTCGACGGAAACGGCGACAAGGTACAGCTGGAGACCCAGGACCTCACCGCCCGGATCATCCAGCACGAGGTGGACCACCTCAACGGCGTGCTCTTCATCGACCACCTGCCCCCCGACCTTCGTAGGGAGGCAATGGCGGCGATAAGGGAATTGCAAGAAGTCTGGGCCGCCCCCCAGGAGGCCGCACGGTAAACCGCAGAATCGCCTTTTTCGGGACTCCCGGCATAGCGGTGCCGGCGCTTCGGGCACTGGCCGGCTCGCATCACCGGGTGGCCGCCGTGGTCACCGCGCCCGACCGGCCGAGGGGCCGTGGGATGAACATGCAGCCGTCGGAGGTCAAGGCGCTGGCGGTGGAACTGGAACTGCCGGTCCTGCAGCCGCCGACCCTGCGCTCCGAGGAGGCGCAGACCGCCCTCAGCGAGCTCAAGGCCGACGCGTTCGTAGTGGTGGCCTACGGGCTGATCCTGCCGAAGGCGGTGCTCGACATGCCGCCGCTCGGGTGCGTCAACGTCCACTTCTCGTTGTTGCCTCGCTGGCGGGGAGCCGCGCCCGTGCAGTGGGCGATTCTGGAGGGCGACCCCCGTTCCGGTGTGGCGATCATGCAGATGGACCCGGGTTTGGACACCGGCCCGGTTCTGCAGATGGTGGAGGAGCCCATCCTTCCCGACGACACCTCGGGCACGCTGGCCGGCCGGCTGGCCGATCTGGGGGCGGGGATCCTACCGGACATCCTCGACCGGCTGGACCGGCTGACACCCGTGCCGCAGCCGGAGGACGGAGTCACCTACGCCTCCAAGCTGACCCCCGAGGACGCTCGCCTGGACTGGTCGCTTTCGGCCGAGGAGGTCCGGAACCGGGTTCGGGCCTTCAATCCCCGCCCCGGCGCCTGGACCAGCCTGGACGGCCGGCGCCTGAAGGTCTGGAGGGCGGACCTGCTGGACGAGCCCTCGAGCGGCCCGCCCGGTGCCCTGGCCGCCTGGGGAGACCGTTTGGTGGCGGCAACCGGCACGGGACCACTTTGGTTGCGGGAAGTACAGCCCGAAGGCAAGGCCCGGATGCCGGCGGGCGATTTCCTGCGCGGGTACGGCTCGCTGCTGCCGGCAACGCTCTCTTAGATTTCTGGGGAACTCGGGCCCGACGGCGGGCGGCCGTCGGTTACGGGGTCGCCGGCGCGGTGTAACCCGGCTCCAGCAGGACGTCCTCGGTGGGCAGCCGGTAGTAAACCTGCCAGTGGTAGTAGCCCAGGAAGGCACGCTCGTCCTTTAGCATCTCCTGGGCATAGATCGTGATGGCGTCCACGTAGTACTGGCTGCGGTTGTAGGCGAACAGGGCCCTGTCCATGTTGCCCGGCGCACCGGAAGCCTTGAGGTAGCGGGCGGCGCCGAAAATTGCGTCCCGGGTGTCGTTGATGTCTCCGCGGCCGTAGGCCGCCCAGGTGGAGGGCATGAACTGCATCGGGCCCTGGGCGCCGGCGCTGCTGGTGCCCCGGATGCGGCCCATACGGGTCTCGATGAGGTGGATCGAGGCCAGGTAGGCCCAGGGGATGCCGAACTCGGCCTCCGCCTCGGCGTAGTAGCGACGCAACTC
>DATLGP010000236.1:0-2370 GCA_035540395.1 Actinomycetota bacterium | reverse complement strand
CAACCTCCCGGCCGGCTCCCGCCATCGGGGCGGCGGCAGGCATCCTGGTCGACGCTTCGGACGGCTCTATCCTGTGGGAACGCAACTCTCGGACCCGCCGGGCGATTGCGAGCACCACCAAAATCCTTACCGCACTGGTGGTTCTCGAAGAGGCGGATCCCGAGGACCTGGTCACTGCGTCGGCGCGAGCGGAAGCCGTGGGAGCCGACGATGCTCTCATAACTCAGCTTCATCTGGTGCAGGGCGAGCAGCTGACCGTGGAGCAGATGCTATACGGGCTCCTGCTGCCTTCGGGCAGCGACGCCGCCGTTGCGCTCGCGGAGCACGTGGGAGGCAGCGTCGAGGGCTTCGTCCGGATGATGAATGAGCGGGCCCGGCAAGCAGGGGCCACGGACAGCAACTTTGCCAATGCCGACGGCCTGGACCATCCGGAGGCCTACTCGACCGCTTACGACCTCGCCCAGATCACCCGGGCGGCGATGGCCCACTCCGAATTCCGCAAGATGGTGGCCACCCCGCGCATCCAGGTTCCGAGGGCGGGGGGTCCCCCGCGGGACCTCGTCAACCGCAACGAGCTTCTCGGCCGGCTCCAGGGGGCTACCGGCGTCAAGACCGGCAACACCAGGAATGCCGGCCGCTCTCTGGTGGCATCGGCGAGCCGGGAATCCGAGGAGCGGATCTCGGTGGTCCTCGGAAGCCCGGATCCATTCGCCGAATCCAGCTCTTTGTTGAACTTCGGCTTTGCCGGATTTCGGCGATTCGTTATCGCCGGCAAGAACGAGCCCTGGGGACAACTAACCTACGGAGATGGGACCAGTGTCCGGCTGATGGCAGAGGAGGAGGTTTCGGTGCTGCTCGGAGAATCCGCCCCTCAGCCCCGGATGAGGTACCGGCCATCTCAGGGCGACCTGGTGGTGGACGTCCAGGGCGGCTTGTCGGTTCCCCTGCAGGCGACCTGTCCGGGCTCGCCTGAGACGTGTGGGCGCCCGCAAAAACGATGGAGCCCGGTAGCGGCCCTGATCTCGCTGTTTGCGCCGTTGCTCGTCGCGCTGAAGTGATCAACTGCCCGCGGGCCGTCTCGTGAAAGGGGCCTTCGCGGAGGTCCGCTTTACCGCCGACCAGATCCGGAGCAAGGTCGACGAGCTGGCCGGGCAGATCGTAAACGACCTGAAAGAGGAGCGCCCCGTGCTGGTCGCCGTCCTGAAGGGCTCCCTCGTCTTCATGGCCGACCTGTCCAGGCGCCTGGGAATGCCGGCCGACATCGATTTCATGATCGTCTCGCAGTTCGAGGGCGGGTCCTCACGCAGCGGAGTCGTCCGTATCATCAAAGACCTGGAGCTTTCGATTCAGGACCGCCACGTGATCGTCGTGGAGACGATTGTGGATACCGGCCTCACCCTGTCGTTTCTCCTGCGTACACTGCAGACCCGGGGCCCGCGCTCGCTCAAGGTCTGCGCCCTCATCGACAAGCCGATTCGGCGCATCGCGCAGCCGTCGATCGATTATGTGGGATTTCAAACCGACGAGTACCTGGTGGGGTACGGCCTGGATTTTCAACGTCGATACCGGAATCTGCCCTACCTGGTGGGAGTGAAAGACGTCCCGGCGCTCGCCGCCAAACCCGAAGCCCTGTGGGGAATTCTTGCGCCGGCTGATGAGCCAACCTGTTGAACTTTGGCCTATGCTACGCTGACCCTAAAGCAAGGTGGGAGGCACTTTGATCGAGCTCAACCTCGTTGGTGTTCGGGTCGAACTTCCGACCAATCAGCCGATCGTGCTGCTGAAGGAGCGCGACGGCGAACGCTACCTTCCCATCTGGATCGGGGCCGTGGAAGCCACAGCGATAGCGTTCGCCCTCCAGGGGGTGCAGACCCAGCGGCCGATGACCCACGACCTGTTGAAGAGCATTCTCGAGGAGGTCGGCGTGGCCGTCGACATGATCTCCATCGTGGAGCTTCGTGAGGGCACGTTCTACTCGTCAATCCGCCTCAGCCGCAACGGCAGCACCTACGAAATATCCAGCCGCCCATCCGATGCCATTGCTCTGGCCGTCCGGACCGGGGTGCCGATATTTGCCGCAGAGGAGGTCGTGGAGGAGGCGAGCATCACCATCCGCGACGATGAAGAGGAGAGCGAGGTCGAAAAGTTCCGAGCCTTCCTGGAGGAGGTATCTCCCGAGGATTTCGGGGCTTGATCCGGCAATAAATGAAAGTCTCAGACAAGTTGCCGTCGGTCAGGCACAACTCTAAACCTCAGCTTGAGGTGCATTACCTCCCCATAAGCTTGACCCCCCAAATACGGCCCTATAGCGTGACGCCCACGTAATTACATCGAAGGGAGTCAGCTGGTGGAGTTCGGTACCGACGAGGG
>DATLGP010000235.1:0-2110 GCA_035540395.1 Actinomycetota bacterium | reverse complement strand
CCGTCGGCCGCACCAGGGTGCAGAGAATCTTGATGGTGGTGGACTTGCCGGCGCCGTTGGGACCCAGGAAGCCGAAAAGCTCGCCTGAGGGAACCTCCAGGTCTATCCCCCGCACCGCCTGAAGTGCTCCGTAGCGTTTCTCCAATCCGCGGATCCGGATCGCCGGCGTCCCTGCTGAAAGCTCGGTTCCGGCGTCTTCGAGAGTGTGGACAGACATGCCAATCATCGTGCCACACCTCGCCGGTTAGCCGGGGGGTCCCTGACCGGTCCCTATTGCCCCGGCAGTGCCCCGGAATAAACGAAGCAGGCAAAGTCGTTACAGGCGGATAGAGTGATATCCTGAAGATAGTTACTCTTTTCGTCCTAGTGAACCGGCCGAACGGCCGGCGGAAAGGCAAATATGACTAGCGCAACCGACACCAGGCTGGATCAGCTCACCGGCGACTACACGATCGACCCGTCGCATACCCGTATCGGCTTTCAGGCCCGGCATGCAATGGTGACCAAGGTCCGGGGCAGCTTCAAGGACTTCGAAGGCAGCTTCCACCTCGACCCGGCCAATCCCGAGGCGTCGTCCGCATCCGTGACCATCCAGGCCAAGAGCATCGACACCGGCAACGAGCAGCGCGACGCTCACCTGCGCTCCAACGACTTTTTCGCCATGGACCAGCACCCGCAGATCCGGTTCGTCTCAAGCTCGGTCGACCAGGTGGATGAGCGCCACTTCGTCCTGAACGGCGAGCTGACCGTTCGCGGAATCACCCGGCCGGTCTCCGTAGACTTCGAGTTCTACGGGGCAGAGATCGACCCGTGGGGCAACAGCCGAATCGGCTTTGAAGGCTCCACCGAGATCAACCGCAAGGACTGGGGCGTCAACTGGAATGCCGCCCTCGACTCCGGCGGGGTCCTGGTCAGCGACAAGGTCAAGCTCGAGTTCGACGTCTCCGCCACCAAGAACGCCTAACCGAACGACCCGATCTTCACGACCAGGGACCGGCTCAGCCGGTCCCTGTTTTCGTTTCGGAGACGGGGGCGCTCTCTTCCACAAGCCACTCGTCGGCCCATTCGGTCATCGCGTCGACCACCCGGCTGAGGGCCCTTCCCTTGTCGGTGAGGTGGTACTCGATTCGGACCGGCGTGTCGTTAAAGACCACACGGGCCAAAATCCCGTGACTTTCGAGATCCTTCAAGCGCCGGGAGAGTACCCGGTCGGTGATTCCGTTGATCGAGCCTCGAATCTCTCCGAAGCGGCTGGCTCCACCCAGCATGGCCCGCACGACCGCACCCGCCCAGCGACTGCCGATTATCTCGGCGGCCCGGTTGTATCCGGGACACCGCGACGGCTGCACGAGCGATTCCGGCATTCCTTCCTCCGTAGACCCGGCGCTATTCCTATTGAAAGGATAGCGGCGGCCCGGCGTCGCGTGTGGCCGGAATCAGAAAATCGCGTCAGGCGGCGGCGATGATGCCTTCCACCTCACGTAGAACAGAGTCGATGGAGATTGCAAAACCCAGGCTGCCGGCTCCCTCCACAATCGCGGTGTTGATCCCGATGACCTCGCCCGCTCCGTTGACCAGGGCTCCCCCCGAGTTGCCCGGGTTGATCGGGGCGTCGGTTTGAAGCAGGTCGGATATCCGTTGACCCCGGCTCAAACCGATCTCGCGGTCACGGGCGCTGATCACTCCGGCGGTCACCGTGCCCTCGAGCCCGTAGGGGCTTCCGACGGCCACTGCGACATCTCCCACCCGGATGTCGTCAACAGATCCGAAGGTGGCAGCCTGCAGGTCCGTCCGGTTCACCTTGAGCACTGCTACGTCGCCGGCGCCCACGCCCACCAAGGACCCTTCTACCTGGTCGCCGTTCGACAGAGTCACCCGAAAGGAGGTGCCGCCTTCGACCACGTGCCGGTTGGTCACGATGAACCCGTCGGAACTGTAGATGACTCCCGAGCCGGTCCCCTGTCGCGTCCCGAACCGCGATCTCGCTGCGGTGTCGATCTGGACGACACTGGGGATGACTCTCTCGGCCACGGCAGCGACCCCGGTCAGCGCCTGCCCGCCGCCGGCGGAGGCGGCCGAAGCAACGACATCCGGGCCCTCCGAGCGGCCG
>DATLGP010000234.1:0-5872 GCA_035540395.1 Actinomycetota bacterium | reverse complement strand
TCCCACCGCCCAGCCGGAGACCCGAGGCTCGGGCAAAACCGGCCAGGCTCCCGTTCGCCCGGACCGTCAGGGAGCCCAGAGCTCGAACCGTCCGGCGGGCCGGCCCGGTGGAAACCGCCCCGACTCGCGCCCGGCCCCCGGCGGAAAACGTCCCTCGCCGAGCCCGGCACAAGGCGGACGACCGGCGGCAGATCAGGCCCGGCAAACTCCCCCCGCCCCGGCACCGGTTCCTCCCGCCGCAGCACCTGCCGCCTCGGGATCGCCCGCCGCTACAGCACCCGCTCCCGCAGTCAGGACGGCATCGGAAGCGGTTCACGTCTCGCACGGAGTAACCGTGGAAGAGCTGGCCGACAAGCTCGATCGTTCTCCCGGCGACATCATTAAGACGCTGCTGTTGCTCGGTGAGATGAAGACCATCACCCAGTCGCTGTCCGACTCGCTGGTCGAGCTCGTCGCAGAGGAGCTCGACGTCGCCGTCCAGATTGTCTCGGTGGAGGAGGAAGCGAAGGAGCAGGACATCGAGGAGGAGGCTCCCGAGGACCCGGCCAGCCTGGTCAGCCGGGCTCCCATCGTCACCGTCATGGGCCACGTCGACCACGGCAAGAGCTCCATCCTTCAGCAGTTCCGCAAGAAGGAGATGCTGTCGCTGGAGGCGGGAGGCATCACCCAGGCCATCGGCGCCTACCAGGTGCACACCCCCGACGGACGAACGGTTACCTTCATCGACACGCCGGGACACGAAGCCTTTACCCAAATGAGGGCCCGGGGCGCCCAGGTCACCGACGTTGCGATCCTCGTGGTGGCCGCCGACGACGGCGTGCAGCCGCAGACCATCGAAGCCATGGACCACGCCAAGGCGGCATCGGTGCCCATCATCGTGGCCGTCAACAAGATCGACAAGCCCGAGGCGGACCCGATCCGGGCCCGCCAGCAGCTTGCCGAGCACGGTCTCAGCCCCGAGGAGTGGGGCGGCGACACCGTCTTCGTCGACGTCTCTGCCAAGCAGGGGACCAACCTGGACGACCTGCTGGACATGATTCACCTGGTCACCGACATGCAGGAGCTGACCGCCAACCCGAACACCACCGCCCGGGGCGTGATCATCGAAGCCCACCTGGACAAGGGCCGCGGCCCGGTCGCCACCCTCATCGTCCAAAAGGGAACCCTCAAGGTGGGTGATCCCGTTGTCTGCGGCGGCGCCTGGTGCAAGGTGCGGGCCCTGACCGACGAGGTCGGAAAAAACGTTAAGAAGGCCGGGCCGTCACAGCCGGTTCTGGTCACCGGGTGGTCCAAGGTACCCGAGGCCGGAGACGAGTTCCGGGTGGTCGGCGACGATCGTGAAGCCAAGCGGGTGGCCCAGGAGCGCGAGGGCAAGCTACGCCAGGCAGAGTTTGCCGCCGGCGGCAAGACCATGAGCCTGGAGGAACTGCTGTCCAAGGCCCGGACCGGCGACATCCCCGAGCTCAAGCTGATCGTGAAGGCCAACTCGCAGGGAGCGATCGAGGCGTTGAGCGAGTCCATCGACAAGCTCGACCAGTCGCTGGTGCGCACGGTGATCCAACGCAAGGCGGTGGGAGCCATCAACGAGAACGACATCTGGATGGCCAAGGCCTCGGGCGCCATTGTGGTGGGGTTCGCGGTCCGCCCCGACGCCGGGGCCCGGCAGCTAGCCGAGAAGGAAGGGGTGGACGTCCGGCTCTACGAGGTCATCTACCAGCTTCTCGACGACATCACCAAGGCCACCCACGGGCTTCTCGCCCCGCTGGAGGAGGAGGTCGTCATCGGATCCGCCGAGGTCAGGGACACCTTCCGCACGCCCAAGGCGGTGGTGGCGGGCTGCTACGTCACCGAGGGCAGGATCGTGCGCAACTCCAAGGCCCGCCTGCTTCGGGACGGCAACGTGATCCACACCGGCGAGGTCTCGAGTCTGAGGCGCTTCAAGGACGACGTACGCGAGGTCACGTTCGGCTACGAGTGCGGAATAACGATTGCCGGCTACAACGACATCAAGCTGGGAGACGTCATCGAGGCCTACGAGATCCGCGAGGTGGCCCGCACCTGAGGCCCCGGCCGAGGGCGGGTCGTTCGACGACCGGCCGTAGGCCGTCCATGCTTTAGCTATGTTTATAGGGGTTGCCCGGTTCGACTTCCTGGTCTCGGGGTCCACGTCGTTGAAGGAAAAGCGGAGGGTGGTGCAAAGCATGATCGCCACCCTCAGCTCCAAGTTCAACGTGGCGGTGGCCGAGGTTGAGCACCAGGACCTGCGGCAGAGGGGCACCCTGGGCGTGTCGTGCGTTTCCAACTCGTCGTTTCACGCCCAGAAGATGCTGCATGAGGTGGAGCGGTTCGTCCGCAGCCGGTACGAGATCGAACTTGTGGATGTCGACATCGAGGTGATGACCCCGGATGCCTAAGAACTATCCCCGTTCCAACCGGGTCGAGGAGCTGGCGCGCCAGGTGCTGAGCGAAGCGGTCCAGGAGCTCAAGGACCCCCGCGTCGGTTTCGTCACGGTAACCGCGGTGAAGATTGCCAAGGACCTGCGACTGGCCCAGGTGTACGTCAGCGCAATGGGAACCGAAGAGGAGCAGGAGAAGACCTTCGCCGGACTCAGGCACGCTCAACCTCACCTGAGGTCGGTGATGGGGCGCGAGATCCGGCTGCGCCGGACCCCCGAGCTGGAGATAGTGCAAGACCGGACCGCCCAGACCTCACAGCGGCTGGAAGAGCTGTTGAGGAACCTCGGCGTATCGCAGGCGCCCGATGCCGGCCGGACGCTGGAGGACGCGGAATCGGGCGAGCCGGATGCCGCCTCCCGTGAGGAGGACGAGTCATGATTCCGCTGGAGGAATGGATCCGGGCATCGGCGACTCTGAAGGGCTCGAAAGAGGTGGCCGTCTCGTGCCATGTGTCGCCCGACGGTGACGCCTTCGGCTCGATGCTCGGGCTGGGCCTGTTCCTCGAGGGCCTCGGCAAGAAGGTTTACATGAGCTGGGGGAGCGCCGAGACGGTGATCCCCGACAACTACGCGTTCCTTCCAGGTGTCGACAGGATCGTCGCCCAGGACCTTATCCCCGACCAGGTGGAAACCTTCGTGGCGATCGACTGCGGGGACCTGCGGCGCCTGGACCTGCTGGTTCCCAAGTTCAAGGCCGCGGGCACCAGGGTCAACATCGACCACCACGTATCCAACACCAACTACGGTGACATCAACCTGGTCGACCATACCCGGGCATCCTCCGCCGAGCTGGCGTTCGAGCTGATCCAGAGGATGGGCGGCGAGGTCACACCGGAGATGGCGACCGCTCTGTACACCGGCCTGGTCACCGATACCGGACGGTTCCAGTATTCGAACACCACGCCCGCTACCCTGCAGGCGGCCGTCGCACTGAGGGAGGCGGGGGCGGATCACCTGACCGTGGCCGAGCAGATCTTCGAGTCGGCGCCGTTCGAGCAACTGCGGATTCTGGGCAAGGTCCTCAACCGGGCCCGGCTGGAGGACGGAGTCGTTTACAGCTGGCTGTATCTGGACGACCTGGAGGGTCAGGGACTGGAGATTGCCGAGGACTTCATCGACTTTTTGAAGGTGGTGAAGGAAGCGAGCGTCGCCGTGATCCTGAAGGAGAGGCCGGAAGGCGGCTGGCGGGTTTCGCTTCGTTCCCGCGACGACACCGACGTCTCTGCGGTAGCCCAGTCGTTTGGAGGAGGGGGACACACCAAGGCTGCCGGTTTCAGCTTCGGCGGTGACCTGGAGGAGGCGATCAAGCTGGTCATGGAACGCCTGGCGAAGGCGCCTTCCACCACATGACCGATCCGGCAGCAGTCTCCGGGCTGCTGGTGGTGGACAAGCCCACAGGCTGCACCTCGCACGATGTGGTGAACCGGCTGAGAAGGGTGTTCGGCACCAGCAAGGTGGGCCACGCCGGAACGCTGGACCCGGCGGCAACCGGGGTCCTGGTCGCCGGCATCGGCAAGGCCACCCGACTTCTGGCCTTCTTGCAGGGGACGTCGAAGGAATACCGGGCCGTCGTGCGCTTCGGTGTGACCACCACGACCCAGGACGCCGAGGGCGAGATCGTCTCGGAGACTTCCTGCGAACTGGACATCGAAAAGGTCCGAGCAGCCGCCGAGCCGTTTGTCGGCGAGATCAGCCAACTGCCGCCGATGGTGTCGGCAGTCAAGGTCCGCGGAGAGCCGCTCTACAAAGCCGCCCGCCGCGGCGAGGAGGTCGAAAGGGAGCCCCGCACCGTGCGCATCTTTGCGCTCGAGGTGGAAAGTTTCGATCCCTCCAACCGGTCGGCCACCGTCTATGTGAAGTGTTCGAGCGGCACGTTCATCCGAACGCTGGGGGCCGACCTGGGGGAGTCGCTCGGCTGCGGCGCACACCTGTCGGCGCTAAGGAGGCTTTCGGTCGGCTCCTTCAATGAGTCGGAGGCGGTGTCGCTGGAGGATCTGGAGAAGATGGACCGCGAACAGGCCGAGGCTGCACTGCTGCCCATGCACGAGGCCATGCGGGACTTCCCCCGCAGGACCGTCGAGGGCTCCGAGCTCGACGACGTCGTTCACGGCCGGGAGCTGCTCACCAAGCAGGCCCCGCTGCGGCTGGGAGAGCTGCCCGTGATGACGACCAGGCGCACCGGCGATCGCCCGGCACACGAGGCCGGCATGACGGCCGGCATCCCGGTGGCGATACTGGGACCGGATGGACAACTGGTGGCGGTGTACCGGCGGTCGGCGAAGGGACTGAAAGCGGCGGCGGTGTTGATATGAGGGTGGTTCGGGGGCTCGAAGACTCCCCGGGGGTTCCCACCGTGGTGACCATCGGCAACTTCTATGCCGTACATAAGGGTCATCGGGCGCTCATTCGAAAGGTCAGGCGGCGAGCGGCGGAGCTTGAGGCACTGGCCACCGTGGTGACCTTCGAGCCCCATCCGCAAAAGGTGTTGAGGGGCATCGGCCCGCCGGGCCTGTGCACCCCCGAGGGCAAGCTCGCTCTTTTGGAGGAGGCGGGAGCGGACCAGGTGGTGATCCTGGCGTTCACCCCGCAGCTGTCCCGGGTGGAGCCGGAGGAGTTCATCGAGCGGATCCTGGTTAAGGAGCTGGCGGTCAAGGCGGTCATCGTCGGCTCCGACTTCCGGTTCGGGCGCTACGCCCGGGGGGACGTCACGATGCTCAGGTCCTACGGACGCAGGATGGGGTTCTTCGTGGAGGGTGCCCGGATGGCGGAGGCCGGCGGGCAGACCATCTCCAGCACCGCAATCCGCCACGCTCTGGCCGAGGGGGACGTGAAATGGGCGGCGAAGGCGCTGGGGCGTCCCTACCGGCTGCCGGGCAAGGTGGTCCACGGTGCGGGGCGGGGAAAGGGTCTGGGATTTCCGACCGCCAACCTCAATCCCCCACCCGAGGTGTGCGTGCCCGGGCCGGGCATCTATGCCGGGTACACCCTGAACGCCGGCCGCAGGCGTCCGAGCGCGATCAGCGTGGGGACCAACCCGACCTTCGGGGAGAACCCGCTGAGCGTGGAAGCCTTCGTCATCGACTTCGAGGGAGACCTGTACGGCCAGGACGTCGAGTTCGAGTTCACCGCCCGGCTGCGCGACCACATTGCGTTCCCGAGTGTCGAAGCGCTGAACGAGGCGATTGCCGGCGACGTGGAGGAGGCGCGGAGGATCCTGGCCTAGTGCCCTATCAGCCAACCTTCGGGGCGTTTGGCTGCATGAGGCGGCCCCAGGCTGCGTTCTCGCTCGCCCCGGTAGGACGCAGGCTAGCGGGGCTCGCTGCGGCTTTGCCTGGAACCACCTCACGCGCCCCAAGCCGCCGCAGCCGTTGACTGCAGGGTCACTACCCAAGATTGGGGTCCTGGCGCTGCAGGGG
>DATLGP010000233.1:0-2294 GCA_035540395.1 Actinomycetota bacterium | reverse complement strand
TGGTTTCTTCAATGGCCTGGTCCAGGGTGGACCGGCCCTCCAGGTAGCCGAGGATCTGAGCATATCCGAGCGCCTGGGACGAGGTGGCGGACAAGCGAACCCCGGCCTGTTTCATGGCGGCGACCTCCTGGACCCAGCCCCTTTCGACCAGGGCATCCACCCGGGCGTCGATCCGGGCGTTGAGCTCGTCGAGCGGGAGCGTCAGCCCGGCAGCCCGCAGGTGATAGATCGACTCGCGGTCGTCCCACGCCCCCCGGTAGGAGGAGAACGGCCGTCCGGTGATGTCGATCACCTCGAGAGCCCGGATCGTCCGGCGCACGTTGGCCGGGTGCATCCGGGAGGCGGCTTCGGGATCGGCGGACTCGAGACGGCGGAACATCTCCGACCCGCCGAACTCGTAGGCCTCCGACTCCAGCCGGGCGCGGACGCCGGCATCGGTGGGAGGGAACTCCAGCGGGTCGACGAGCGCCCGGAAGTAGAGTCCTGAGCCGCCGACCAGAAGGGGCACCTTGCCCCGGCCGAGGATGTCGTCGACCGCCGCACGGCCCGCCCCCTGGAACTGAGCGACGGTGGGCGCTTCGCCCGGGTCGGCTATGTCCAGCAGGTGGTGAGCAACCCTCTGCCGGTCGCCGGCAGACGGCTTGTCGGTTCCGATGTCCATGCCCCGGTAGATCGCCGCGGAATCGATCGAAACGATCTCGGCGCCTAGCTGGGGAGCGAGCCGCATCGCCAGGCTGCTCTTGCCGGAGGCGGTGGGGCCTACGATGGCAAGGACCCGGCGGGAAGGCCCGGCGGGTCCGGTCAACTGGGGCAGGTCGGGAAGGAATCCAACGGTTCGGCGGGCACCCGGCTAGCCGGCGAGCCGGCCCTCCATGTGGCTGGGGGAGGCGCCGATGATCTCCAGCATCCGCATCTCGCCCTGGCCGGGAACCGACGGGGCTTCGGCCAGTGCAGTCGAGAGCCCGATGGCGGCGTTCAGCCGTCCCAGGCCGGCTGCCGCTCGCGGGGCCCCGGCGCCCACCGGTTCCCGGTCGGTGAAGTGGACCAGCTTGTTGGTCCGGGTCCGCCCGGTCATCTTGCCCGGGTCCTTCTTCGACCTTCCCTCCACCAGGACCTCGAGCACCTGTCCGACATGGGCCTGGTTGCGCTCCAGGGAGATCTTCTGCTGAGCGGCGGCCAGCCGGTCGAAGCGGGCGCTGACCACGTCCGCCGGGACCTGGTCGGGCATGGTTGCGGCTGCGGTCCCCGGGCGGGGGGAGTATTTGAAGGTGAAAGCCGAGTCGAAGCGGACCTCCTCGACCAGGCTGAGGGTCTGCTCGAAGTCCTCCTCGGTCTCGCCGGGGAACCCGACGATGATGTCGGTTGTCAGAGCCAGGCCGGGGATGATCTGCCGGGCCATCGCCACCTTGTCCAGGTACTTCTCCCGGGAGTACGAGCGTTTCATCAGCTTGAGCACCCGGGACGAGCCGGACTGCAGCGGCAGGTGAAGGTGCTCGCACACCACCGATGACTCGGCCATTGCCCGGGCAACCGGCTCCCGGAAATCCTTCGGGTGCGGGGAGGTGTAGCGGACTCGCTTCAGGCCTTCGATGCCGTCGAGCGCCAGCAGCAGGTCGGCAAACTTCGGCGTGGAGTAGATGTCCCGGCCGTAGGAGTTCACGTTCTGGCCGAGCAGGGTGACCTCGATCACACCACCCGCGCACAGGTCCCGCACCTCGCCCAGGATGTCGCCGATCCGGCGCGAGTCCTCGTGGCCCCGGACCGCGGGCACGATGCAGAAGGTACAAGCGTTGTTGCAGCCGTACTGGATGGCGACCCAGGCATGGAACCGGTTGTTGCGCCGGGCAGGGAGCGCCGAGGGGAAGACGTTGAGGGTCTCGGAGAACTCCACCACCGGAATACCCTGTTCCTCGACCCGCTGCAGAAGCGCCGGAAGAGCCTCGATGTTGCGGGTCCCCATAACCACGTCGACCCACGGCGCCTTGCGAACGATGATGTCACGATCCTTCTCCGCCAGGCAGCCTCCGACGACCACCTTCAGCTCCGGGTTGACGTCCTTTACCGCCTTGATGTGGCCGAGGTTCCCGTAGAGGCGGTTATCGGCGTTCTCCCGGATGGCACAGGTGTTGAAGACGGCCACATCGGCGAGGTCCGGGGTCTCGACTTTGCGGTAACCCTGCACCTCCAGCAGACCGGCCAGCCTCTCCGAGTCATGCTCGTTCATCTGGCAGCCGAAGGTGCGGATCCAGTAGGTCTTGGATTTGCCCATGAGTCAAGGTTACACAGTCGGGGGG
>DATLGP010000232.1:0-3390 GCA_035540395.1 Actinomycetota bacterium | reverse complement strand
AGGACGGCCGCCGAGGCGGCCCGGGCGGCGGGACGGCGGATCGCCGCCACCGGTACCCACCCCCTTTCCGACTGGCGGACTACGGCTACCTTTCCCAAGGTCGCGTACCTTCGGCTGGAGCGCAACTACCAGCAGCTGGCGAGGGAACAGGTGGTGTCCGGTTGCCACGTCCATGTCGGATTCGACGACCCGGAGGATGCCATCGAGGTGATGAATC
The DNA here is from genome assembly GCA_035540395.1 of Actinomycetota bacterium. GTDB lineage: Bacteria > Actinomycetota > CADDZG01 > JAHWKV01 > JAHWKV01 > JAJCYE01. The sequence continues at coordinate 3,173 of DATLGP010000232.1, read as the reverse complement.
GCGTCCGGGCCTGGCTGCCCTCGATACTCGCTCTTTCGGCGAACTCCCCGTTTTGGATGGGCGAAATCACCGGCTACTGCAGCTACCGCAACCGCATTTGGCAGAGATGGCCGATCGCCGGGATGCCGGGGTCGTTCCGCAACCGCTCGGAGTACGACGCGCTGGTCAAGCTGCTGCTTGCCACCGGAAGCATCGACGACCCGGCCCGCATCTACTGGGACGTCAGGCCCTCCAACAAGTTCAACACCCTGGAGGTTCGCATTGCAGATGTATGTATGAACGTAGAGGACTCGCTGTTGGTTGCGGCTTTGATACGAGCACTGTGCCAGGCCTGCCACCAGCAAGCTCGGGAGGGGGTGCCGGCCGACGAGCTGCGGCCGGAGCTCCTGCAGGCGGCGGTGTGGCGCGCTGCGCGTTACGGGGGGAGCGACGAGTTGATCGACGTCGTGGGGGAACGGTCACTGCCGGCCGGTGAGATGTTCTCCAAGCTGATGGAGTTTGTCGGGCCGACCCTCGACCAACGGGGCGAGACGCAACAGGTTACGGACCTTTTGGATCAGGTCCGCTCCCGGGGAACGGGAGCCTCCCGCCAGCTGGAGGTCTACGAGCGCACCGGCCGGCTGGAGGATGTCGTGGACCTGATAGTGGCCGAGACAGTTTCCATCTAGTCTTCGACGTCCTCGCCGACGGCTTTGCGGTCACGCATCGTGGCCTGCGTACCGGCCCGCTCGACCTCGGCGTCACCGGCTTGCACGCACGATCAGCCGGTTTGCAAATCGCCATTGGGGGAATCGCATACCCATGCGGATCAGGAAAGTGATTGACAAAACCTTTCTCACTGAGCCGGGCGAGGACAACTCCCGGATAAATGTCCAGGGAGGCATCTCCGCGGTGATTGCAGCCACTGTGGGGGAAGGCGAGAACTCCGTTAACCACGTCTCTTCCACCCAACGCGTTTCGGTTGTGCAGCGCAGCGGTAAGAAATCCTCGGCGGGCGATAACCGCAGCAATGGAACTGAAAAGAAACCATGATCGAGAGGAGATCGACATGAGCGACAACGAGTTGAGCGCCGAAGAGCTCGAGCAGCAAAGCAGCGAACAGCTTCCCGAGCGGGAGGAGATGGCTCTGATCAACGCCAACCTGGCAGCTCCGGTGAACGCCGCGGTGGCGTTAAACGTGCTCTCCGACAACTCGGTTGCCTATGCGAACGCCGAGCAGACCGCAAACATCGATCAAAGCCTGTAGACCGGTCCCCCCTACTCTCCATGAACTCCAAGGAGGCACCAATGACTGATGAACTTACGCCCGAAGAGCTTTCCCAGCAGGAGACGGATCAGCTGCCGGACCGAGAGGAGATGAGCCTCGTCAATCTGAACCTGGCCGCTCCGGTCAACGCCGCAGTGGCGGCCAACGTCCTGTCGGACAACGCAACGGCATACGCGAACGCCGAGCAGTACGCCGACATCGAGCAGAGCATCTAGGAGGCCGACATGGCTGACAACGACGACGCCTTGACGGCCGAAGAGCTCGCCGAACAAGGCAGTGAACAGCTTCCCGAACGGGAGGAGATGGCGCTCGTAAACGCAAATATCGCCATACCAATCAACGCGGCGGTCGCCGCAAACGTCCTTTCCGACTCGTCCACAGCGATTGCCGACGCGCAGCAGCAGGCGCTGATGGACCAGGAAATTTGAACAGGAGAGACGCCATGACCGAACCGATCAGCGATGAGATGACACCCGAGGAACTGCAGGAGCACGGCAGTGAGCCCCTTCCCGAGCGGGAGGAGATGGCGCTGATCAACGCCAACCTGGCCGCTCCGGTGAACGCCGCGGTGGCAGCCAATGTCCTGTCGGACAACTCGATTGCCTACGCGAACGCCGAGCAGGACGTGGACATCACCCAGTCCCTGTAGGTCTGGACCGAGGGTAAAAAGAGGCGGCCCGTCACGGGCCGCCTCTTTTTGACTGAAAGATTCTTGACTGAAAGAGCGGAGGCGCAGCCATTCCTGAAGACGAGCCCCGGGTCGGGGACGTTGGTGACCAGCCGGCCGTTCTGACCGAAGCACAGGACAAGCCGACGCTACAGAAACCCAAACAGCGTGGCCGGCGGCGGGACGGCGGCCCTGCCGCTTCCGGTGCCGAGCCGCCGCCCAGGATGGCCGATGGAGTGGAATTACTGGGTGAGGACGAGGGGTCCGGCTTCAAGGAGGGACGGTTCCTCATCCGCCGCCGCGACGGGCAGATCATTCAGCTTACCAAGCTGGTTTACCTGGTGGTGGAGGAGATCGACGGGCAGCGCAGCCTGCGAGAGATCGCCGAACGGGTGAGCGACCGGTACGGCCGCACGGTGAGCCCCGACAACGTCAAGACGTTGATAGACAACAACCTGCGCCGGGACGGGGTGGTTGTAGGCCCCGACGGCAAGGTACCCGACCTGCAGAAACCCGACCCGCTTCTGGCCCTGAAGCTACGCTGCACGCTGGTCCCGCCTCGAGCGGTCAACGTGATCGCGGGTCTTCTGAGGCCCCTGTTCTGGCCCCCGGTGATCGTGGCGGTGCTCATCGGATTGGTTGCACTCGACGTGTGGTACTTCGGGGTTCACGGGGTAGGCCAGGGGATGAGGGACACCCTCTACCAGCCGATGATCATGCTGCTTCTCTATGCTCTTTTGATCCTGTCGGTGGGCTGGCACGAGCTGGGCCATGCGACCGCCTGCAGGTACAGCGGGGCTACGCCGGGCAAGATCGGCTTCGGCATCTACATCATCTGGCCCGCATTCTTCACCGACGTCACCGACGTCTACTCGCTGGGCAAGGCGGGCAAGGTACGCACCGATCTGGGAGGGGTGTACTTCAACGCCATTTTTGCGCTCGGCGTCGGTGGCGTCTATTTCCTGACCGGGTTCGAACCCATCCTGGTGCTGATCATGATTCAGCACCTGCTGATCATCTACAACTTCATTCCCTTCCTCAGGCTTGACGGCTACTTCGTGATGGCGGACTCCACCGGGGTACCGGACCTGTTCGGCCGGATCAAGCCGGCTCTGTCGTCACTCATCCCCAACCGCGAGACGCCCCGCAAGGTCAGCGAGCTGAAGCCGTGGGTGCGCAAGGTGGTGACGGTTTGGGTGCTCCTCGTCGTTCCTGTGCTCATCGGCCTGTTCACGATGC
>DATLGP010000231.1:0-3538 GCA_035540395.1 Actinomycetota bacterium | reverse complement strand
GTAGTTGCACACACGCTGTTGAAGGAGGAAGGAAGGGCCAACAACTGGGACGTGCCGTTGCTGGTCACGCTGGGCAGTCCGCTGTCGGTCACCGCCATCAAAAAGGCCGTGTCGCCCAACAAACACGCCGCAATGCGTCGGGAAATGGCTGAATGCCCTGGACCCGCGGCACACCGTGGCGCTGTATCCACTGGACAAGCCAAACTTCCCGATTGACCCCACTATCGAGAACCGGCTGGACATCCACAACTCCACCGAAAACCGTCACGGGATCTCGGGATATCTGGCCGACGAACAGGTCGCAAAGCGCATTCACGACGCCCTCCGGTAGCCGGCCGGGATGTTTTTCCAGCGTCCCGCCGGGGTAGTACCTGACTACACGCCATCCAGCTACAGCGCGCCCGCAGCCTGAGTTTTTAGGGCGGCGTGGAGGAGGAATCAATGCCACAGACCCTAAGGGATGTAATGACTCCCGATCCCAAGGTCCTGCCGAAGACGGCCACCGTCAAGGAGGCCGCGGATCTCATGCGGGACGATGACATCGGGGACGTAATTGTGGTCAACGCCCACAAGAAGCTTTTCGGGATAATCACCGACCGGGACATCGCAGTGCGAGTTGTCACCGAAGGTGGAGATCCCACCCAGGTTCGCCTCGAGGACGTTGCCACCAAGGACGTCACCACGCTCGGGCCCGACGCCACCGTCGAGCAGGCCGTAAAGACCATGCGCGAGCAGGCGATCCGCAGGCTCCCCATTGTGGACGACGGCAAGCCCATCGGCGTGGTCAGCCTGGGCGACCTGGCCATCGAGCGAGACCCCACCTCGGCCCTGGCCGACATCAGCGCAGCGCCACCCGACGCGGCCGAGCCCTCGGCCAACGGCACGCGCTCGGCCGGAGGCCTGGGCAAGAACCTGCCCGCAGTGGCAGCAGGCGCCGGCCTGGCCCTGACGTTCGACTACCTGAGGAACCGGGGACGCAAGCGTTCGGTAAAGGTCGCCGCCAAGCGGCTGCGCAAGACCGGCAAGAAGCTGCGTCGCAGCGGTGACAAGACCGCGTCCGAGGCCACCGCCCAGGCGGCCAAGTACGCGACGATCGCGGCCGGCGCCGTTCGCGGCCAGAGCAAAAAGATGCGCAAGAAGGCCGAAGCCGGCGGTGAGCGCCTGGAGGACAGGACGCAGGACCTGAGCAAGCGGGCCCAGCGCAAATCCAAGGACCTGGGCAACCGCGCCGACCGTAAATCCGAAGATCTGAGCAAGCGCGCACAGCACAAGTCCGAGGACCTGAGCAAGCGCGCTCAGCACAAGTCCAAGGACCTGAGCAAGCGCGCTCAGCGAAAGTCGCAGGAGCTAAGCAAGCGGGCTGAGGCCCGGGCCAAAGAGTTGAGCAAGCTGGCGGAGGGCAAGACCAAGGATCTCGGCAAACTGGCCGAGGGCAAGTCCAAGGATCTGCGCCGCCAGGCTAAAAAGGTCGGCAAGCTGGCCGAGCGGAAAGCAGAAGAGGTTAGAGAACTGGTGGCAGCGGGTAAACATTAAGACCCGCCGATAATTTTGAGACCCTCCCCACCCCCTGGGGAGGGTCTCGTCAGTTGTGGACCCGGGTTGCGTTAAGCCAGAAGGTGCGCCCCCAGCTCGGGAAGCGTCTCGAAGACCTCAATCGCGCCCGACTCGCGCAGTTCCTCGGGTGAGAACCCCCCGGTAAGCACCGCGACCGTTTCGACGCCTGCCTTCTTGGCAGCAATGCAGTCGAACGGGGAATCGCCGACCATCAACGCCTCGTCCTCGCCGCCCTTCTCCAGGGCTGCCAGCACCAGGTCGGGCCGCGGCTTGGTGTTGTCCACGTCGGCGCTGGTGGTCCACCCGTCCACCAGATGACGTATGTCCAGAAGGTCGATGTAGTGGTCCACCTCGTACGACTTGCCCGAGCTGGCAAGAATGATGCGGTGGTCGGCCTTCTTCAGGTTCTCGATCAGCTCCTTGGCGCCATCCATGGGCTCGACTTCTTCGATCAGGCTGCGGTACAGCACCTTTTCGGCGGCCCGCATCTCGTCGCCCTGCTCCTTCTCCACCTCGTCGCCCAGGAGTTCGCCGATCAGATGGTCTCCTCCCATGCCCATGTGCCGGTGGATCCTCCAGACCGGGACGATCTTGTCGAACGCACGAAAGGCGCGGTACCAGGCCAGCGCGTGGTGGTAGTTGGTGTCCACCAGGGTGCCGTCGACGTCGATCAGAAGGACGCGAGGAGTGGAGTTCATCGGTTGGGGGATACCCAAAAGCGACCGGCTCAACCCGGGTATCTTCAAGCGAAGCTCAACCCGACCGCGGAGGCGCCTTGGACAACGCCGGTATAGCAGAGCTGCTTGCGCTCGCTTCCGAGCATTCGGAGGGGAACCTCCAAAGGGCATTGCGGCGCGCCTCACGGATTGCCCTCACCTGGCCGGCGGAGGCGGCCGGTCTGGCCGAGGGAAACGAGCTGCAGTCCCTGGAGGGGGTGGGCCCCCACCTGGAGCGGATCATCCTGGGCTGGCTGGAGAGCGACGAGCCGGTTCCCACCCCGCCCCAGTCCCGTGCCGGCTTTTTGACCCTCACCCGGGTCCGCGAGATCCTCGCCCGCCAGCCCGACCTTCGGCTCAGGGGCGACCTTCAGAGTCATACCACCTGGAGCGACGGCGGCGTGACAGTGGCCGAGCTGGCTGCGCTCTCGGAGGGTCAAGGCCTTAGCTACCAGGCCGTCACCGACCACTCCAAGGGGTTGAAAATCGCCGGCGGCATGGACGAGGAGGAGCTCACCCGGCAGGGGTACGAGATTGAGGAGGTCAACGAAAGGTACGCCGCCGGCGGCTTCCGGCTCCTGCGCAGCATCGAGATGAACCTGAGTGTCACCGGCGAAGGCGACCTGGACCCCGAGTCGCTCGCCGGGCTCGAGCTGGTGCTCGGCTCGTTTCATTCCAAGCTGCGGGTCACCGAAGACCAGACCGACCGCTACCTGGCGGCCCTGGCGAATCCGCACATACACATCCTGGGCCACCCCCAGGGGCGGATGTACAACTTCCGCACCGGTCTGTCCGCCGACTGGCGCCGGGTGATGGCCGAGGCAGCCCGTCTCGGCAAGGCAATGGAGGTGGACGCCTTCCCCAACCGGCAGGACCTCAAGGTCGAGCTGCTGGAGATTGCGGCCGACGAAGGCACCACGGTCTCCATCGGCAGCGATGCCCACTGGCCCGGCCAGATAAGGTTCGTGGAGTTCGGCCTCGCGGCCGCCCTCGAGGCCGGGGTCCCTCCCGGGCGCATCCTGAACCTCAGGGAGGCCGATGACCTGCTGGCCTGGGCAGCCCAGCTGTCGGATCGATCGTCCTGAGGCGAATCCGGGTTTGCCGGAACCGGCCCGGGGAACAATCTATCCACTTTTACAGAGCTATTCAGGAGGTCTGAGGCGGAGTGGGCAACCTTTACGAAGTCAATCCATCCATCTGGGTTTCGACCACGGATGAGACGAACTACCCGCAGCTGCCCGGATCCGGACAAACCTTCGACGTAGCCG
>DATLGP010000230.1:0-2183 GCA_035540395.1 Actinomycetota bacterium | reverse complement strand
GGGTGGACCGCTGCACCGATGCGACCGGCCTGGCGCCTGGGGGAACCGGTATCAACTCCGCCGGCCAGCCATCCGGGGTAGCCGGGCCCTCCCGGAAGTTCTCGAGAAGCTGGTTCAGCGCGCCGACGACCGCCCTTTGTTCGTCGGTCTGCGCCTGACCCTCAAGGGACTGCGCCTTCTCCCGGGCGTCGGCGGCGGTTTCGGCTTCGGGCTCGGAGCAGGCGGCGAGCACCAGGAGGGCAACCAGCGCCAGCGCTATGCGCCTCACAGTTTTTGCTTGTCTGTCATGTGTTAAACCTAACAGCACCTGTGGCCGAGATATCTCGGTTGGACACCTTCCGGGCCCGCCTAATTGATGCTTGGGTGACCCATTCTTAACATAGGCACTCTTGACAAGCTGGGTGGTTCTGCCTAGCCTGGAAACCACTAACACATTTATTGGTGATCCATTTCATCACCATTCGATAGGCGGGGGATACAAGATGACAGCGATTAGATCTGAGGCAGCGCCGTTTTCCATGCTCACCATCGGACTGATCCTGATTCTCGTAGCCACCCTCACCGTCGTCCAGAGCCAGTCGGTAACCGTGTCGCCGGTCCAGGCCGACCTCAACTCGCTGTTCGAGGTCAAGACCGGCCAGTTGACCCTCGAGGCTCCCCCCTACTGCGGGCCGATCGGCATCTTCTGCTTCGTGGTGAACCTGCTTCGGCTGATCTTCAACCGGATCCTCGCAGTGTTCGGCGGCCTGGGAGCATCGTTCGGAGGCTCGTTTAGCGGGACAGTTCCAGGTGGTCCGTTGTCGGCCGGGGCCGGGGCCGGCGTTTCGCTGGCGCCGCCCGCAACCACCTTCTCGGCCACTACCAATACCAGCACGTGCGCTTCGGGAAGGGACGGCCGCCAATGCCGAAGAGACGCCAGGCAGGCCGCCCGGGAAGCCCGGAGAGCGGCAAGGGCCTTGAGGTAGGTTTTTCACCAGGATTAAAAGAGGGGAGCCAACCGGCTCCCCTCTTTGTTTTCCCCGGCAGTCGGCTTCGACCCTGTAGGTTGCTCTGAACGATGCCCACACTCCCCCGCTGCCTGCGACGACCGCTTCTGTCGCTTCTTATGTTGGCGGCGCTCGCCGGGGTCGCCGGCTGTGGCGCAGGTTCGTCAGCCCAGCCCACCGCAGCCGAGCTTACCGTCGAGCTGCAAGAGCTCCTTGACCGGCGGGCGGAGGCGCTGAACCGGAGTGACACCGAGGCATACCTGGCACCGCTCGCCCCGGCGGCCCGGGAGGTGGAGACAGCGCTGGCCGAGGGAGCGGCCGCGGTCCCGGCCGGCGAGTTCTCCTTTCGCATATCCGAGGGTGCAATCCCATCCGGCCTGCTCCCGGCAACCGGGATACCGGTCAGCCTGAACTACCGCTACGAGGGCCTGCCGGCCGACAACGTCTTCTCGGTTCCGCTGGTCTACCGGGTGGACCGGACCGGCTCTGAGCTGGTGGTGACCGATTCGCAGCCGGGCGCCGGCCCGGTTCCGATGTGGGCGACCGGTCCGGTGCAGGCCACCTTTAGCGAGCACTTCCTGGCGCTTTCGCGTCCGGATCTGGACGACGTCCAGGACATCCTGTCGACGGCCGAGCAGGCCCGGCGGGAGCTGGAGCAGGCGCTTCCGTTCGAGCTGGACTCCCGGTTCCTGGTGGTGCTGGCCGCCGACGAGCCTGAGTACGTGAGGTTCGTGCCGCCCGGAGGGATGGTGGCCGGACCCCGGGTCGCCCAGGCGAACATATCGTTCCGGGCGACCCCCGAGCAGTTTCACGTTGAGGGACGCCACATCCTGGTGAACCTGGAAACGCTGGCCCGGGAGCGGACCGGGTTGCAGACCTTCAAGCACGAGCTTGCCCACCTGGCCCTGGCCGAGGTGACCCGTCCCATCACCCCGGGGTGGGTGGCGGAGTCGGCCGCCATGTGGCTGGCCGGGCAGAAGACCAACTGGACCGAGCGGGTGGCCACCGGAAACTTCGAAGACCTGAGCTTTGCGGAGCTCAGCCGCACCCGCCAACTGGGGGAGGACGACCCGTCCGGGCAAGCGGCCGCCCTGCAGTACTCGTACGCCGCCGGAGCCGCCGGCTACCTGATTGAAACTTTCGGCGCCGACGACTACTGGGCCTTTTACCGCTCCTACGCCGATGTCCCCCCGCAGG
>DATLGP010000229.1:0-2907 GCA_035540395.1 Actinomycetota bacterium | reverse complement strand
GCGCTGTGGTGGGCGGAGACCAATCTGAAGCGCTCCGGTCTCACCAATGTCGAGCTCGGATACGGAGACCTGTTCTCTCCGCTGCCGGCGCCTGAGAAGGGAAACTTTGACTTGGTCGTATCCAACCCGCCGTACCTGTCGCAGGAGGAGCTGGCGAAAGCTCCGCCGGAGGTGCGTGATCACGAGCCCGAGATGGCTCTGCTTTCGGGGGACAAGGGACTGGCAACCTGCATTCGGATCATTCAGGAGGCGTTCGTCTGGCTGAAGTCCGGGGGCAACCTGGTGCTGGAGACGGCGGGCATCTCCCAATACGAGGACCTGCGAATTTTCCTGGCCCGCCGGTACGACGGCGTACAGATCACCAACGACCTCACCGGCACGGCCCGGTTCGTGGAAGGACGCCGGCCATAGCCACCATCCTGTCCAGTACCTCACGCACCGCTCTGCACAAGACCGCGAAGGTCCTGGAAGAGGGGGGAGTGGTAGTCATTCCGACCGACACGGTGTACGGGGTGGCCGCGCGCCTGGACCGGCCGCGGGCGATCGACAAGATCTTCAAGCTCAAAGGCAGGCCGCGCTCCAAGCCCCTGCCGATTCTGGTTCCCGACATCAGGACCGCCCGGACCCTGGGCGAGTTCGACAAGGCCGCGCTTGAGCTGGCGATGAGCAGCTGGCCGGGGGCGGTGACGATCGTCGTCCGCACTACTGAGGACGTCCCGGACATCGGCGGCGACGGCACGACCGTCGGGCTCAGGATTCCCAATCACCCGTTCACCCTCGAGCTGTTGCGGATCTGCGGGCCGATAGCGGCCACCAGCGCCAACCCGAGCGGAAACCCGACCTCGGCCGTGCTTCAGGAGGTTCTGCTGGACCTGGGAAACGGTCCGGGGATCTACGTGGATGGGGGAACGCTCGACTCCCCGCCTTCCAAGGTCATATCGATGCTGGGCGAGCCCCGGATCCTGAGGTAGGCGGCGTGGGAAAACCGACTCCGGTAGAGTGGCCCCCGTGAAAATAGCGATTGCCTCCGACCACGCGGGATATGCACTGAAGACCGCCCTGGTGAATTATCTGCAGGACAGCGGTCACGAGGTGCAGGACTTCGGCACCGACTCGGAAGAGTCGGTGGATTACCCCGGGTTTTGCGCCGCAGCCGCCCGTGCAGTGGCCAAGGGGGAGGCCGAGCGGGGGATCGTCCTCGGCGGAAGCGGCCAGGGCGAGCAGATCTCCGCCAACAAGGTCCACGGTATCCGTGCGGCGCTGTGCAACGAACTGTGGACCGCCCGGATGTGCCGCCTGCACAACGACGCCAACGTGCTTGCGATGGGGGCCCGAATCGTAACGCCCTACATGGCCTGCGAGATCGTGGACCTGTTCATCAAAACCGAGTTCGAGGGGGGCCGGCATCAGCCGCGGCTGGACCAGGTCCATCGGATCGAGCGGGAGGAATGCTCCGCCGACGACCGGCCTTAGTCGGCGGTTCTGTCGCTTTTCGGGACACCGATGGTGTCCAGCTTCTCCACCGTTTCTTCGGAGATCCCGATCCTCTCGTGGACCGGCTTCGGCGCGTCCCTGTCGAGCAGGGTTTCCACCGATGACTCAGAGACCTCGAGGCGGCTGGCAATCTCTCCCGGTCCCACTCCGTCGCCGGCAAGCTCGTCGATGATCCGGCCCGCCTTCTGCTCTCTCTCGGCGGCCACCGACTCCAGCAACGCAACGCTCTCCAAGAGGCCCTTGGCGTCGTCAAGCTTCTTGTCGTGGTCCAAATCAGTCACTTGCATCCTCCCAAATTGCTGAACCACGTATACAACCCCGGCTTTCGGGGCACTAATCATAGCGACCAGGCTCAGGACTCTTGTCGCTTGGATTCTGGAGGGTGGTTCTGGAGCAGCTGCAGGAACGCCTTCTGTGCAGTTCCGAATCGGCGGCTCAGGCACGCGGAATGCTTCGGCGACTCTCGGTACCGTTGTCCAGAACCGATGCGGAGACTGCCTCGTTGGTGTTGACCGAGTTGATCACCAATGCGGTTCGCCACGGGTGCCCCGACTCTGAAGCCGGGGTTGGGGTTGCCATCCTGCGCGCACCGGGATACCTCCGTTTTGAGATTTCCCAGTCGGGCCCCGTGTTGGAACCCCAGCAGATCCGGCAGCGCCAGGCGGGGGTGGAGAGGGGTTACGGCATACTCATCCTCGACCGTTTGTGCCGGGCCTGGGGCGTTGATGACGGCGCCAGGATGGTGTGGGCCGAGGTGCCGCTCGACGGATAGATCGAGCATCAACCCCCGGAGGGGATTACCTATGCCGCGAGCCGGGAAGGAATCTAACCATGTCGAGACCACAACAGCCTGAGATTGCGCGCAGCAAGGACAAGGGTTCAACCGACCTTGACTCCTTCGAGCACAACGCCGAGGAGACGAACCCCATGGACCCGGAGCCCTACGGCAAGGTTCCCGAGGCCAACCGTCCAGGTCACCGGCCGGCAAAGGACCAGGACAAGCCGCAGCGGCCGCCAGGGTAGATCCAGGTAGAAGGTCTGCCCGCCAAAGCCTGGCACCCTTGGGAGATGAAGGCATCACTGCAGGGATTCGGCTAGCGATCCGTGCTGGGGCGTCTGTTGGGAGGCCTGGTCGTGCTGGCCGTTCTCCCTATTGCGATCGCCAGTGTGGCAGGGTTCTTCGGCGCCTGGTCGTGGGGGCTGGACCTGGCTGCTGCGTTCCGTCCGCAATACGCCGTGGTGCTGGCACTGGCATCCCTGCTGGCCGGGATCCTGGGGCGGCGTGGCGGAGCCTTTTTTCTTGCCCTTCTCGCTTTGTTGAATGCGGCGCTGGTGGCGCCGCTCTGGTTTCCCGCCCGGGCCCCGGCTCCCCAGAGCTCTGCCATCAAGCTCCACTATCACAATGTCCACGGC
>DATLGP010000228.1:0-6589 GCA_035540395.1 Actinomycetota bacterium | reverse complement strand
GACCCCCGGACCCCCACCCCTGTGCACAGACCGTCGCCGAGGCTAGAGTGGTCACAGTGCGCACGATGAGGTCCGCGGCACCAGCCGAACCAGGAACGAACCATCCGACCGTGTGAAAGGCTCGTTTTAGCGACATGGCCAGGTTAGCTCCGCCCCCGGCGCCTTTCACAGGTCCGGAGCGCCGGACGGCCCGAACCTTCTATCTGATAAACGCCTGCTACACGGTGTCGGCGTCGCTGATCTGGGGGGTCAACACCCTTTTTCTGCTCGACGCAGGGCTGGACATCTTCGGGGTCTTCGTTGCCAACAGCTTCTTTACCGCGGCGATGGTGTTCTTTGAGATCCCGACCGGTGTTCTGGCCGACACGAAAGGCCGGCGGCTCTCGTTCCTTGCGAGCCTGGTCGTCCTGTTCGGTTCGACGATCTGGTATGTCGCGATCGCCGCCACCGGGGGGAGCCTGGTGATGTTCTGCCTGGCTTCGGTGGTCATGGGAATCGGGTTCACCCTTTATTCCGGGGCGGTGGAGGCCTGGGTGGTGGATGCTTTGCGGGCGGACGGTTACCAGGGGCCCCTCGATGGGCTGTTCGCCCGGGCGGCCATCGTCTCCGGGGTGGGGATGCTGCTCGGTACGGTCGGCGGCGGGTTCCTGGGGTCGGTCGATCTCTCGCTGCCCTACATCATGCGCTGCGTGTTGCTCGGGGTTACCTTTGCAGTCTCCTTTGTGGCCATGCACGACCGGGGGTTCACCGCCCGTCCGGTTGCCGTCCGTCGCCTTGTCGAACAGATGCGCCGGGTCGGGCGGACCGGCATCACCTGGGGCTGGCACGAGCCCAGGATCAGGCTGCTGGCCTGGGCCTCGTTCGTTCAGACCGGATTCCTGATGTGGGGGTGGTACGCCTGGCAGCCGTATTTTCTGGAGCTGCTGGAGCAGGATGCCGTCTGGGTCGCCGGAGCAATTGCCGCGTTGAGCGCCCTGGCAATGACCGCCGGCAACAGCCTGGTGCCATTGTTCAGCCGGCTGTGTGCCCGGCGCAGCACCTTGCTGATCTGGGCGAGTGCCGGCGCGGGGATCGCCCTGATGATGGTCGGTGCGGTTCGATCGTTTTGGCCGGCGCTGACCGGGCTGCTGGTAGCGATGGTCGGCATCGGCGTAGTGGAGCCGGTCAAGCAGGCCTACCTGCATCAGATCGTGCCGACCGAGCACCGGGCGACCGTGGTCTCCTTCAACTCGATGTTCGGAAACGCGGGCGGCATAGGCGGCCAAATCGGCCTGGGGGCAATTGCCCGCAACCAGGGGATCCCCCAGGGCTACCTGGTGGGAGGAGCCGCCACGCTGGTTGCCGTCCCCATCTTTCTGCGGCTGCGCAGGGTGGGCGGGTCGTACGACCAGGGATGCGACCCTCCGGCTCCTCCACAGACCACCGCTGCCCAGGGACTACCCGAGATCTGTGCCGTCGACACCACTGCCGGCATCCCGGCGGCCGTAGGAGCCCAGGAAGCCGGCCCGTGGGCCGGCGAGCCGCACCGGCCGGACACGCCTGGCGGGGATGCCGGGCCTTGACCTGACCGGGGTTGCCTGGCCTATCCCAGAGTCCCCGGCACCAAGGGCGGGCCACCGTTTCTCACTTGAACGGCTGCACCAGTTCCGTCAGGTGTCTGGTGTTGTCCGCGGTCTCGAATGCGTGGAGCGGATGGGAAGACAGCAGGTGCTCGCTCACGCTGTTTGCGAGCCGCAGATATACCGCCGGGTGGATATCGCCGGTGGCGTCGGTTTCCACCGCCACCGCTACGGCATCGGGCCCCGGGGCGTCCACGAAGTGGGCCAGTGGCTGGATGCCCCCGTGGACCACCGAACCGTCGCGCCGCTCGATAACCGAGGCCAGATATGAGCGCTGGTTCCACAGTTCAGGGGCCCGGGTGGCTTCGGCCAGCAGGTGGCCGACCAGGCGGTCGGGCGGGATCTGCGGCCGGGGTTGAAGGATCTTGAAATGCCGGGCGGCGATGTGCTCGGCCATCAGCCGGGCGTTGTAGCGAAACCCCTGCACGGCGGCCGAGTTGGACGGTATGCCGTATTTGTTCAAGCCGGCGGCCGCCTGGGTGGCGTTTCCGGCAAAGTACAGGCCGGGCAGCGAGACGCTCTCCCAGAACGGGTTCAGTACGGGCAGCCTGCCCTCGCTGAAGACCGCCAGGCCCAGCGCGGGCAGGTCCTGCATCGGCGTGGTAAAGCCGGTGGCCGCGATCACCTCGTCCACCTCGAGCGAAAGTTTGCCGGGCCGGGTGGTCCCCTGGGCGGTTACCCGGTAACCGGAAGCATGCCTCTCCACGCGGCTGATCGCGGCGTCGAGCAGCACGTTGCCTCCACCGAATACGTGGTCCTCGTACGGCTGGAGGTAGCGGGCCCGGGCTCCCACCGCAGCATGCTCGTCCACCGAGATCTGTGCCGGCCTCGGCGATCCTAAGATGATTTGCCGGGCTACCGGCAAAAGGGCGTCCGCCAGCTCGAAGGCGGAATTGCGCTTGCCCACGACGAACACGGTCTTGTTGCGGTACTCGGAGAGCGGTTTCGTGTCGCAGTAATGGGGGACCTCCTCGAGCCCGGCGTCCGGTGGCTTCCATGCGGTGGTGGTACCGATCGCCAGGACCAGGACCCGGCACGAGTACTCCCCGTCGCTGGTCACCAGCTTGAAGCCGCGGTCGCTTCGCCCGGTAGCGGTCCACCGGCAGCCGTATCGCACGCGGACCGCTCCCCGTCCCGCGAACTCCCGCAATCCCCGCTCCATCTCCGCCCGGGACGGAAAGTACAAAGAGCCGTCCATGAACTCGCGTACCAGGGCGCGGTGCGCCGGCTCGGCTCCCAGAAGGCTGTTCCAGTCGTACCATTCGTAGGCCCGGCTTTTCGGCTCTGCCGGCGCAAACGGCTTGGTCCATGAGATCAGCCGCTGGAAGATCGGGTAGAGCCGGAACATCCCGCCCGGCGAGTCGTCGGCAGAGATGGTGGCGTGCTCGACGCCCAGGCGGGAGAGGCAGTAGCTGGTTTGCAGGCCGCCCGGACCGCTGCCGACGACGATGCAGGGATAGTCGCCCGGCGGAAAGGGTTTGGCAGTCTCTAGTTCTGCCACCGAAGTGTGTTCTTCAGTCGCATCGCCTCCGCCTGGAGCAGGCGGTACATCACCTTGGGGTGCCCTTCGAGGAACGACTGGGCTACCGGGCCGGCAAGCACCAGGCACTGCAGCGGAGTGAGAGCAACTACATCCGCCGTCGGGGGTTCGCCCAGGAGGATGGAGATCTCTCCGAAGAAGTCGCCTCTGCCCAGCTTGGTGACGTCCTTGCCGTCTATCCGCACCATCGCCTCGCCTTCCACGATGATGTAAAACCCGCTACCCGTGAACCCCTGGCGCAGAATCCGCTGGTCGGCGGCGAACCACTGCTCGGAGAAGGTATGGGCGGCAGCCTCCAGCGCCGGGTGGGAAAGGTCCGAAAACAGCGCCAGACTACCGAGCATCTGGGCGAGATTGCGTTGCGGTTCCATCGGGCTCCCCGGCTCTTATGGTTCGTCAGGTTCTTCAGGGCAGTTTACTAAGGCGCTCTGGTATAAAGACCACGATGCCGACCGATGCCGAGCGCGCTGAAGCGCTCCAATCCATCCCGTTGTTCGCCGGGCTTCCGCAGGCCGCCAGGCAGAGAATCGTCGAGATTGCCGGGGAGCTCGAGGCGTCCGCCGGGCAGGTGCTGGTGCAACCCAAGACCGCGGGTTCGGGCATGTACGTCGTGGAGGAGGGCACCGTGGCGGTGGAGCGTGACGGCAGGACGATCGAGCTGGGAGCCGGGCAGTTCTTCGGCGAGCTGGCACTGCTCACCGATACCCTGCGAACCGCCCGGGTCCGGGCGAAGACCGACGCCCGGCTGCTGGCCATCGGACGGGACGAGTTCAAAGGTCTGGTCGAGTCGGAGCCGGGCATTGCGCTGGTGATGCTCGAAGTGCTGGCCAAGCGACTGGCCGGCTGAGGCCCCGGGCCGGTCTCGCAATTTCACTCGGCCCCCCAGGCGAGGCTGAAAGTAGAATGGCTTCCCGGAAAGCCTTTGAGCTCGGCTGGCTGAGCAGGACCGAAGCGGAACTCCGGGGAACCCTGGACCACCGCCTTGGTCAGCTCGGAAACGAGGATCTCCCCGCCGCCGGCCTTGTCGGCGATCCGGGCGGCGTAGTTGACGTGCCGGCCGAACAGGTCCCCGCTCTGTTTCACGACCTCTCCGGTATGCACTCCGATCCTTATGCGAATCGGCTTTGAACCGCCCGACCGGGCGTTGTGCTCCCCGATCGCCCTTTGGGAACCGATGGCGGCGCCGAGCGCCTGGCGGGCGCTGGGAAATGCGAGCATGAAGCCGTCTCCCCGCGACTTGACCACGGTCCCGCCGGCCCTCTCCACCTCCTGCCGGATGATTCGATCGTGAGCCGCCAGCTGGTCGAGCCATTGCTGGTCGCCCAGGGCTTCGTTGAGCTCGGTGGACCCTTCGATGTCGGTGAAAACGATGGTCACCGTTCCATCTGCAGTCAAAGGCGCAGCACCGCCCGGCCGGCCGGCGCCGTCCCGCCCGGCGGCCGGAGTCGAAAGCGGGGTGTCGGGCCCCTGCGCAAGTTCGGACTGAAGGTCGGCGGCCGATTCGAGGGTCTGTTTGAACCCCGAGGTCCTGGAGCCTGCCACCACCCGTTCGACCAGCTTGCGGCATTCCTCGAGGTCGCCCGGCCCCTTTCTAGCGTGGTACAGGCGTGCCTGGGCCAGGCGGGTTTGGGTGGCGAAGTATTCGAATCCCGCCTTTTCATGTATCTCCAGCGCCGAGTGCAGGTGGTAGTGGGCATCGTCGTAGCGTCGCAGAATGGTTGCCAGGACCCCCAGGTGATGGTGGCCGCATCCAAGGGTGGTCACCAGATAACCGGGGGATCCGAAACGTGATCCGAACGGCGATGCCAGGTCATAAAGTGCCTGGGCGGCGGTGGTATCACCCAGGCGCCGGCACACTTCAGTGGTCAGCTGGACCATCCACAACAGGCCGATGCTGGTGTCGACCGACTGAAAGTCGTTTGCCGTCACCCCGCTAAGCAATCCACGGGCCTCCTTGTGGTCACCGTTGATCATGGTGACGAAGATCCTGGGCGCCCAGTACCAGCGGAAAGCCCCGGACTGCCTGAGGTGATCGAGGATTTGGGCCAGCCGATCGCGGTCCTGGCGTTCGTAGGCCAGCTGGAGCTCGGCCCCGATGGAAAACCGCCTTACGTTCGGGTCCCGGGCTTCGGCTCCCTCCTTGATCCCCTTGCCTATTAACTGGGCGGCTTCGTCTAAGCGCCCCTCCGCCAGGCTCCAGGTGGACTGGAACAGGGGGCTGAACCAGCCGTATAGGGGCAGCCGGGCTTCGGCCGCGAGCTGCGAGTACTCGTTGACATCCCGGCGGGCCTCCGAAATGCGGTTTACGTAGAAGAGCATGACCATTCGAAGCCGCAGGCCGAGAAGCCGGCGTTCGACATCCCCGGCCTGGATGGCGGTCTCGATCAGCTCGGTGGCCAGCTTGATCTGGGTGACGGTTTCCCGCCCCTCGCCCAGTGCAATAATCCGGCCGTAGAGTGCCTGGGCGGTGGCCAGCGGTTCTCCAAGGCGGCGGGCCATTGCCAGGGCTTGCCGGCTCAGGTCGTCCTCTTTGTATTTGGTGGCGTCGTCGAACCGGTAGGCTTCGCCGAGCCGGGCGAGCATTCGGACGGTCAAGGGGGAGTCCCGGCCGGCCCCGGCCGCCAGGGCTTCCTCCAGGGTGTCGACCAGCTCCTGGCTCACCGAGCCGACGTCGGTCAGGACGTCGCCCAGCCCGAGGGCAGCACGCGCCATCAGATCGGGCAGGCCGGCGTCGCGCGCCTGCCGGAAGGCCGCCTGGAAGCTTAGGTGAGCCGCCGGGATCTCGGCAGAGCTGATCTGCGCCCGTCCCAACGCCAGCAGGAGATCGCCGCGCTGCTCCTCCCGGCCGGTGTCGGAAAGGTCCAGTGCCTGCAGCGCCCGGTCGTACTGGCCGACGGCTTCCTCGAAGGCCAGTTGAGCCATCGCTTTGTCGCCTGCGCGGCGCGCGTAGGTGACTGCCTTTTCCACTTCCCCCAGTGCCGACGCCTCGAAGTAGTGATGGGCCAGCTCGGATAGAAAGCGTTCCGGATTGTCGCCGGTGAGCCTCTCCAGCGCCTCGCCCGCTGCCTTGTGCAGTCTGAGGCGCTTGGCCGTGGAAAGCTCGTCGTAGAGCGTCTCCCGGATCAGGGCATGGGCGAAGCGGTAGTTTCCGGGCTCCACTGTGATCACGCGGGCCGCCGCCGCCTCGTCCAATGCTTCCAGAAGAGATTCTGTAGGCATGCCGGTCAAGGCTTCGACTACCGGCAGCTCGAACTGCCGGCCGAGTACCGAGGCGAAGGTGAGGACCTGATTGCAATCGGCCGACAGGGCATCCAGGCGGCGCCCAATCACCTCTTTGACCCCCTGCGGGATGGTCAAGCTCCATGACCTTCGGGGGTCCCCGTCCAACCGCCCCTCCGACGCCAGTAAGCGGACGGTTTCGATGACGAAA